>NZ_KZ984610.1:0-19875 GCF_003574465.1 Methylobacterium crusticola | reverse complement strand
TCCCTCGGGGGCGCCGGCAAGACCCCGACGGCGCTCGCCCTCGCCGCCCTGCTGCGCGACCTCGGCCGCCGGCCGGCCTTCCTCAGCCGCGGCTACGGCGGCCGGCTCGCGGGGCCGGTGCGGGTCGCGCCCGGCCGGCACGACGCGGCCTCGGTCGGCGACGAGCCGCTCCTGCTCGCCCGGGCCGCCCCCGCCGTCGTCGCCCGCGACCGCGTCGCCGGCGCCGCCCTCTGCGTCGCCGAGGGCGCCGACGTGATCGTCATGGACGACGGGTTGCAGAACCCGGGCCTGAGGAAGGACTGGCGCCTGGCGGTGTTCGACGGCGCGGTCGGGGCCGGGAACGGCCTCGCCTTCCCGGCGGGCCCCCTGCGGGCGCCCCTCGCGGCGCAGTGGGCGCACGTCGACGCGGTCCTCGTCATCGGGGAGGGAGCCCCCGGGGACGCCGTCGCGGACGCGGCCAGGGAGCGCGGCCTGCCGGTGCTGCGGGGCCGCCTGCGGCCGGATCCCGCCGCGGCCGCCTCCCTCGCCGGGCGCCCGGTCCTCGCGTTCGCGGGAATCGGCCGGCCCGACAAGTTCTTCGCGACGCTGCGGGCCCTCGGCGCGGAGGTGCGCGACACCCGCCGGTTTCCCGATCACCACGCCTACGCGGCCGCCGAGGTCGCGACCCTGGTGCAGGCGGCCGCGCGCGGCGGCCTCGCCCTCGTGACCACCGAGAAGGACCGGGTGCGGCTGCCGGCCGACATGCCGGTGGCGGTCCTGCCCGTGACGCTGGCGGTCGCCGAGGCCGCGGCGCTGCGGGGCCGCCTCGCCGCCCTGTGCGGGATCGCGTGAGCCGCCGCGGTGCCCGCCCGCGGAAGGGCGAGGCCGGCCGCCGGCGCGCCCCTTAGCACTCGTCGCCCGGGCCCTGGCGCAGCCGGCGCAGCACCGCGTCAGGATCGACGTAGGCCTCCTGGCGCTCGACGCTCCAGTAGCGCAGCTCGTCCAGGGGGATCTCGGCGCCGGTCACGGCGCAGCGCACGTACCGGCCCGGCCGCACGACCCGCAGGTTGCTGTCGCCGTACTCGACGACGGCCTCGCCCGACCCTCCGCGCTCGAACCGTCCCAGCATCACCGTCCCCGGTCCCGCGTTCCCGACCGGACGGGTTTAGGCCCGCGCTGCGGCCTTGTCGACGGGAGAGCCGCCGGCACCGGCCGCCGGGCTCCGTTCGGCCCGGGCTGCCGCCGGTCCCGGCCTCGATGACGCGCGAGGGGGCTCGACACCCACCCCCGCCCGTCGCCATGATCGTCGCCGTCCCGGCCTTGCGGCGCGCTGGAGCGAGGATGAGCCCGATCGAGACCCTGTTCGCGGCGGCCCGCTCGGCCCAGGCGCGGGCGCACGCTCCCTACTCCCGGTTCCGGGTCGGCGCGGCGCTGCTCGACGAGGCCGGCGCGGTCCATGCCGGCTGCAACGTCGAGAACGCCGCCTACCCGGTCGGCACCTGCGCGGAGGCCGGCGCGATCGCGGCGATGGTCGCGGGCGGCGGGCGCCGCATCGCGGCGATCCTCGTCGTCGGCGACGGCGAGGCGCTCGTCACGCCCTGCGGCGCCTGCCGCCAGCGCATCCGCGAGTTCGCCGCGCCCGACGCGCCCGTCCACGTCGCCGGCCCGGGGGGCCTGCGCCGCAGCTTCACCCTGGCGGCGCTCCTGCCCGATTCCTTCGGGCCCGACAACCTGGGGGCGGCGCCGTGAGCCCGGATTCCCGGTCCGATGATCCGCGGGTCGCCGCCGCCGCCGCCTTCCTGCGCGAGCGGGGCTTCGGCGGGCCCTTCGCGCTCGCCCTCGTCACCGGCACCGGCCTCGGCGCCCTGGCGGAGCGGCTCGCCGCGCCCCGCACCCTGCCCTACGGCGAGATCCCGCACTTCCCGGGCTCCGGCGTCTCGGGGCACGCGGGGCGCCTCGCGGCCGGGACCCTCGCGGGCCGGCCCGTCCTGGTGTTCCAGGGCCGGGCCCACCCCTACGAGCGGGGCGACGCCGCCGCCATGCGGGTGCCGGTCGGGGTCGTCGGGGCCCTCGGGAGCCCGCCGCTGCTCCTCACCAACGCCGCCGGCTCGCTGATGCGGCGGGCCGGCCCCGGCAGCCTCGCGCTGATCAGCGACCACCTCAACCTCTCGGGCATGAACCCGCTCCACGGCGAGCCCTCCGACGCCCGCTTCGTGCCGATGACCGGGGCCTACGACCCGGCCCTGCGGGCGGGCCTGCGCGCCGCCGCGGCCGCGGCCGGCATCGCGCTGCACGAGGGGGTCTACGCCTGGTTCGCGGGCCCGAGTTTCGAGACCCCGGCGGAGATCCGCATGGCGGCCCGGCTCGGGGCCGACCTCGTCGGGATGTCGACGGCGCCGGAGGTGATCCTGGCGCGGTTCTTCGGCCTGCGCGTCGCGGCCCTGTCCCTGGTGACGAACTACGCCGCCGGCTTCGAGGCCGGCGCGCCCGACCACGCCGAGACGAAGCGGGTGGCGCGCGACGCCGAGCGGGCGGTCGGCCGCCTCCTCGACGCCCTCCTGAGCCGGCCGGAGGCGCCGTGATGCCGGCGAGCCCGAGCCCGGGCGCGGAGCCCGGCCCCGACGAGGCCCGGGCCGTCGCGGCCCGCGCCCTGCCCCTCCTCGACCTCACCGACCTCTCCGACACCTGCTCGGACGGCGCCGTCGAGGCGCTGTGCCGCCGGGCGCTCGACCCCGTGCCGGTGGCCGCCGTCTGCGTCTGGCCGCAATTCGTCCGGCAGGCGGCCCGCACCCTCCAGGGCACGCCCGTGCGCATCGCCACGGTCATCAACTTCCCGGCCGGGGCCGAGGACGTCGAGCGCGCCGTGGAGGACACCACGGAGGCGCTCTCGGACGGGGCCCACGAGATCGACCTCGTGCTGCCCTACCGCGCCCTCCTGCGGGGTGAGCCCGAGGCGGCGCGGGCCATGGTGGAGGCGGTGCGCGACGGCGTCGACCGCGGACGCCTGCTCAAGCTGATCCTGGAGACCGGCGCCCTCGCCACCCCGGCGGCGATCGAGGCGGCGAGCCGGCTCGGCCTCGCCTGCGGGGCGGACTTCCTCAAGACGTCGACCGGCAAGGGCCCGGTCTCGGCGACGCCGGAGGCCGCCGCGATCATGCTGCGGGCGATCCGCGACGGCGCCGGCGGGCGCGTCGTCGGCCTCAAGCCCTCGGGCGGCCTGAGGCGCGTCGCGGACGCGGCCGCCTATCTCGACCTCGCGGACACGATCATGGGACCGGGCTGGGCCGCGCCCCGCACCCTGCGGCTCGGCGCCAGCGGGCTGCACGGCGTCCTCGCGGCGGCGCTGACGGGAGAGCCGGCATGACCCTGCTGCCGCAGGAACTGATCCGGGCCAAGCGCGACGGCGCCGCCCTGCACCCGGAGGCGATCGCGGCCTTCATCCACGGCCTCACGGCCGGCCACGTCACCGAGGGGCAGGCCGCCGCCTTCGCCATGGCGGTGTTCTTCCGCGGCCTCTCGCTGCCCGAGCGCGTGGCCCTGACCCAGGCCATGACCCGCTCCGGCACGGTGCTGGAATGGGACCTGCCGGGGCCGGTCCTCGACAAGCACTCCACGGGCGGCGTCGGCGACGCCGTGAGCCTCGCGCTCGCCCCCCTGGTGGCGGCCTGCGGCGGCTACGTGCCGATGATCGCGGGGCGCGGCCTCGGCCATACCGGCGGCACCCTCGACAAGCTCGACAGCATCCCGGGCTACGCGACCTCCCCCGACAGCGCGGCGTTCCGGTCGGTCACGCGCGCGGTCGGGTGCGCCATCATCGGCCAGACCCCGGACCTCGCGCCGGCCGACCGCCGGCTCTACGCCATCCGGGACGTCACCGGCACGGTGGAATCCCTCGACCTCATCACGGCCTCGATCCTCTCGAAGAAGCTGGCGGCCGGGCTCGGCGGCCTCGTGATGGACGTGAAGGCCGGCTCGGGCGCCTTCATGGCCGGGGACGACGAGGCGGGGGCGCTCGCCGAGAGCCTGGTGACGGTCGCGAACGGCGCCGGCCTGCCCACCCGCGCCCTCCTGACCGACATGGACCAGCCGCTCGCCCCCGTGGCCGGCAACGCCCTCGAGGTCGCCTACGCGGTCGACTACCTCACGGGCCGGCGCCGCGACCCGCGCTTCCACGCCGTCACGGTCGCGCTCGCCGCCGAGATGCTGGTGCTGGGCGGCCTCTGCCCCGACGCCGGGGCGGCCGCGGCCCGCATCGAGGCCGCCCTCGCGTCGGGGCGCGGCGCGGAGCGGTTCGGCCGCATGGCGGCCGCGCTCGGCGGGCCCGCGGACCTCGTCGAGCGCCCGGACGCCCACCTGGCGCGGGCGCCGGTGATCCGCCCGGTCCCGGCCCCGCGGCCCGGCCGGGTGACGGGGATCGCCACCCGGGCGCTCGGCCTCGCGGTGATCGGCCTCGGCGGCGGCCGCACCCGGCCGCAGGACGCCGTCGACCACGCGGTCGGCCTCACGGACCTCGCGGCACTCGGCGCCCGGGTCGGCCCGGACGCACCGCTCGGCCTGGTGCACGCCCGCAGCGAGGCGCAGGCCGAGCGGGCCGTCGCGGCCGTGCAGGCGGCCTACCTCCTGGGCGACGAGGCGGTGGCGGCGCGGCCGGTGATCCTCGGGCGGGTGGAATAGCGATCCTCCCCGGGAGGCCGGCCCCGGGCCGGCGCTGGCCACGATCCGGTCGCGGCCGGGCGTCCCCCGCGTGGCGCCTCCGGCGCGGGGCGCCTACCCCACCGCGATGCGCGCCTCGACGCCGATCAGGCGCGCCAGGCCGCGCAGGCGGTTCGACAGGCGGTCGCTCGCGAGCGCGCGCAGGTCCTCGGGCAGGCGCAGCACGAGCACGCCGCCCTCGCGCACCAGCGGCGTGCGGGGGAGCACGCCCTCCATCGCCACCGAGACCGGGAAGGCGACCCGCAGGAGGGCGCCGAGCAGGCGGGCCTGCTCGAACAGGCGCGGGCCCGCGAGGGTGCGCAGGAGCGGGCTCGCCTTCTCGGGCGACACGCCCTCGTGGCGGAAGAACACCGCCACCGCCAGGTAGGCCCGGCCCGGGTGGTCGATGCCGACGAAGGAGGCGTGGGCGATCAGGTTGAGGCTCTGCTCGCCGCGGTAATCGGGGTGGGTGCGCCAGCCGACGTCGGCCAGCAGGCAGGCGGCGTGCCGCAGGCGGCGCTCGTCGGCGGTCTCGGGCGTGTCGAGGCTCGCCATGAAGGCGTCGGTCCAGGCCTGAAGCTCGGGGCCGTGGGCGGGGCAGCGGGCGCGCAGGCGGTTCAGCTCGTCGGCGGCCGAGAGCAGCGGGTCGAGGGAGCGGGTCGCGGGGTCGAGCTGCTCGAACAGCAGGCCCTCGCGGACCCCGGTCGCCGAGACGGCGATCTCGCGCGGGCGGCCCGAGCGGATCACCTCCTCGAGCACCACCGCCCCGTAGGCGAGGAGGGGGCGGCGGGCCTCCGAGACGCTCTCCACCGCCGCCAGGGTCGCGGCGTCGGACTGCTCGACCACCTGCAGGAAGGAGAGCTCGTCGGCCGGGTCGATGGTGTAGCCGTGCATGACGTGGAGCCGGTAGTCCCGCGCCGCCTGGTGCAGCCGCGCCAGGGCCCGCCAGGTGCCGCCCACGGCGTAGAAGGTGCGCCCGCGCAGGGTCTCGAGCTGGGGCGCCGCCTTCCGGAGCGTCTCGGCGGCGATCTTGCGGGCCTTCTTGAGCGAGCCGCCGCTGAGGTCCTGGAGGGCGAGGCCGCCGAGCGGCATGGTCACGCCCCGGCCCACCGCCGTGCCGCGCACGTCCACCAGTTCGAGGCTGCCGCCGCCGAGGTCGCCCACCACGCCGTCCGGCGCGTGGAAGCCGGAGATCACGCCGTAGGCCGACAGCTCCGCCTCCCGCCGGCCGGAGAGGAGCTCGATCGGCTCGCCGCAGGCCTCAGCGGCCGCCTCCAGGAAGGCCGGGCCGTTCTCGGCGTCGCGCGCCGCGGCCGTGGCGAGGACGTGGACGCGCCCGACCCGCATGGTGCGGCACAGGGCGCGGAAGCGCGCCAGGGCCTGAAGGGCCCGGCGCACCCCGTCCTCGTGCAGCCGCCCCGTCGAGATGACGTGGCGGCCGAGGCCGCACAGCACCTTCTCGTTGTAGAGGGGCGTCGGCGCCCGGCTCAGGCCGGAATAGGCCACGAGGCGCACGGAGTTCGAGCCGATGTCGATGATGGCCACGGGCGCGCCGGGCGCGATCCGCGCGAAGGCGGCCGCGTCGGGGGAGGCAGTGTGATCCAGGCCCATCCAGGGTCCTCGCGAGGGTCCGGTGCGACGCGGCCGGGTCCCCGGGCGCTCCCCGGGAAGCCCCGCGTCAGGCGCGCTGGGCGCGCCGGCTGAGCGCGCGCGGACTCGATTTCTTCGATGCCTTGCCGCGCCCCGAGAGGCTCGGGTTGGTCATGAAATACTTGTGCGCGTTGAAGGGTTCCTCGCCCTCGCCGGGCTGGATCCGCTCGCTCGCGCCGGACGCCAGTACACGCCAGCTCTGCTGGTTGTCGAGGAGATTCGCCAGCATGATCTGGTCGAGCACCTGCTGGTGCACGGTCGGGTTGAGGATCGGCAGCATGGCCTCGACGCGGCGGTCGAGGTTGCGGCTCATCAGGTCGGCGGAGGAGATGTAGACCCGGGCCTTGGGGTGCGGCAGCCCGACGCCGTTGCCGAAGGCGTAGACGCGGCCGTGCTCCAGGAAGCGCCCGACGATCGACTTGACCCGGATCGTCTCCGACAGGCCCGGCACCCCCGGGCGCAGGCAGCAGATGCCCCGCACGATGCAGTCGACGGGCACGCCCGCCTCGCTGGCGTCGTAGAGCGCGTCGATGATCTGGTCGTCGACGAGGGAGTTGCACTTGATCCAGATCGCCGCCGGCCGGCCGGCCCGGGCGTGGGCCACCTCCTCCTCGATGTGCTGGAGCAGGCGCGCCTTCATGGTGAGGGGCGAGACCGCCATGCGCTCCAGCTCCGCCGGCTCGGCGTAGCCGGTGATGAAGTTGAAGAGGCGCGAGACGTCGCGCCCGATCACCGGGTCGGCCGTGAAGAACGACAGGTCGGTGTAGATCCGGGCCGTGATCGGGTGGTAGTTGCCGGTGCCGACGTGGCAGTAGCTGACGAGGCGCTCGCCCTCGCGGCGCACCACCATCGAGAGCTTGGCGTGGGTCTTCAGCTCGATGAAGCCGAACACCACCTGGGCGCCGGCCTTCTCGAGGTTGCGGGCCCAGCGGATGTTGGCCTCCTCGTCGAAGCGGGCCTTGAGCTCGACGAGCGCCGTCACCGACTTGCCGGCCTCCGCGGCCTCCGCGAGGGCCGCCACGATCGGCGAGTTGTTGGAGGTGCGGTAGAGCGTCTGCTTGATCGCCACCACGTTCGGATCGCGGGCGGCCTGGCTCAGGAACTGCACCACCGCGTCGAAGGACTCGTAGGGGTGGTGGACGATGAAGTCCTTCTGCCGGATGGCCGCGAAGCAGTCGCCCCCGCTCTCGCGGATGCGATCGGGGAAGCGCGGGTTGTAGGGCTTGAACTTCAGGTCCGGCCGGTCGATGCCGACGATCTGGGAGAGCTCGTTCAGCGCCAGCATCCCCTCGACGAGGAAGACCGCGTCGAGGGGGATCTCGAGCTCGTCGGCCACGAAGGCGCGCAGGTCCTCCGGCATGCCGGCATCGACCTCGAGGCGGATCACGACGCCGCGGCGGCGCTGCTTCAGCGCCGTCTCGAAGTGCCGCACGAGGTCCTCGGCCTCCTCCTCGATCTCGAGGTCGGAATCGCGCACGACCCGGAAGCCGCCCTGTCCCTTGACGAGGTAGCCCGGGAACAGGCGGCTCGTGAACAGCACGATCACCTGCTCGATGGCGATGTAGCGGGCGGTGCCGGTGCCGCCGAGGTCCGGCAGGCGCACGAAGCGGTCGATGACCGAGGGCAGGCGGATCAGCGCCCGCAGCAGGCGCGCGTCCCTGGGCCGCACCAGCATCAGGGCGAGGGTCGAGCCGAGGTTGGGGATGAACGGGAACGGGTGGGCCGGGTCGATGGCGAGGGGCGTCAGCACCGGGAAGATGTGCTGGAGGAAGTAGTCCTCGAGCCAGGCCGCCTCCTCGGCGCTGAGGTCGAGTCCCTCCACGAGGTCGATGCCGTTCTGGTGGAGGTCGGCCCGCAGCTCGCGCCAGCGGCGCTGCTGGTCGCGGGCGAGGCCCGACACCTCGGTGCCGATCCGGGCGAGCTGGTCGGCCGGAGTGAGCCCGTCGGCGGACGGCACCGTGAGGCCGGCCCGGACCTGGTCGTGCAGGCCCGCGACCCGCACCATGAAGAACTCGTCGAGGTTGTTGGCCGAGATCGACAGGAAGCGGAGCTGCTCGAGCAGGGGATGGCCGGTATTCGAGGCCTCCTCCAGCACGCGCCGGTTGAACTGGAGCCAGGACAATTCCCGGTTGACGAAACGGCCGGGCTCCCGGCGCAGGGCGCGGCCGGCCGCGACCGCCTCGCTCGCCGCCTGGCGGGGCGCCTTGTCGGGGAGCGGCTTGTCGGGGAGCGCCTTGTCGGGGAGCGGCTTGTCGGGGGCCGCCGCCGCCGGGGCGTCGCGCGCCGCGCCGGGGCGCGCGGCGCCCTCGGCCGTGGCCTCCGGCGCCGCCTCGGTCTCGTCCAGGATCGCGATCGCCCTCGCTGCGGTTGCGGGTTCCGACACAGGCAGGTCCTCCTCGATCGACGGGCCGCGAGGGTACGCCCCCGGGCTCCCGCGTGACAGGTCAGTCTGACAATTGCGTGAAGGTGCCCCGGCGGCGCCTCACGCGTCCTCCGTGCCGTCGTCGCAGGCGGCCTCGCCGCCGCCGAGCGCCGCCAGGGTGGCGAGCGCCAGCGGGCGGGTGATGCGCCGGCCGCGGCTCAGGCCCTCCCGGTCGAGGGCCGCCACGACGTCGCGGGCCCGGCCGAGCGAGCGGTCGATGCGCAGCGCGAGGGCGTCGACCACGCTGGTGTCGACCACGATCTGGCGGTCGACGAAGAGCTTGACCAGGACCGCCCGCAGCAGCGCCTCGTCGGGCGGCGCGATGGCGACGCCGGGGGCGAGGCGCAGGCGCGAGCGCAGGTCGGGCGTGGCGAGGCCCCAGGCCTCCACCGGGCCCGCCCCCGTCACCACCACGCCCGATCCCCGCTCGCGGGCGAGGTTGAGGAGGTGGAACAGGGCCGCCTCGTCGCGGTCCTCCGGCCGGTCCGCGTCCTCGATCACGAGCGCCCCGGCCCCGGCGAGCTCGGGCACGCCGGCCCGGGTCACCGCGGCGGCCGGGCAGGTCCTGGCCCCGGCGCGGGCCGCCCAGATCGCCGCGAGGTGGCTCTTGCCGCTCCCGGCCGGCCCCGTGAGGACGAGCACGCGGTCGGGCCAGTCGGGCCAGACCTCGATGCGGGCGTAGGCCGCCTCGTTGGTCGGGCCGACGAGGAAGTCCTCGCGCCCGAAGCGGGGCGCGAGGGGCAGGTCGAGGGCGAGCTGGCGCGGCGGGTCGGTCATGGGCAGGGTCGTCTCAGCGCTCGTTCGGGGATGGCCGGGGCGGCGACGGCGGAATGCCGGGGATCCCTCCGCCTCACGGCTTCGAGAGGGCCGGCGGGGTCAGCTCCGCCACCGGCGGCAGGCCGTCGGCGGCGAGGATCGGCGTGCCGTCGTGATAGAGCCGGCTCTGGAGGTAGCGCCGCACCCCGTAGCGGGCGACGACCCCGAGGGCCGCGGCGATCGGCACCGCCAGGAGCAGGCCGAGGAAGCCGAACAGCGACCCGAAGGCGAGGAGCGCGAACATCAGCCAGACCGGGTGCAGCCGCACGGCGTCGCCCACGAGCTTGGGCTGGAGCACGTTGCCCTCGATGAACTGCCCGACCAGGAAGATCGCCAGCGTCATCACGATCGAGACCCAGTCGGGCCAGAACTGCACCAGCGCGACGCCGGTGGAGAGGAGGAAGCCCGTGAGCGAGCCGACGTACGGGATGAAGGTCAGGAAGCCGGCCATCAGGCCGATCAGCACCCCGAAGTTGAGCCCGACGAGCCAAAGGCCGGCGGCGTAGAAGGTGCCGAGGATCAGGCAGACGAGGCTCTGGCCGCGGATGAAGCTCGTGATGGCGCCGTCGATGTCCCGGGCGAGCAGCCGGGCGGTGTCGCGGTGGCGCGGGGGCACCCAGCGGTCGAGGGTGGCGATCATGCGGTCCCAGTCCACCAGCAGGTAGAACGCCACCACGGGCGTCACCACGAGCAGCGACACGATGCCGACGATGGCCTGGCTGCCGGACCAGAGCGAGCGCAGGAAGCCGAGGAGCCAGGTCGCCCCCTGCCCCATCAGGTTGCCGACGGAGGATTGCAGCTCCTGGAGCGCCCCCGAGCCGCCCGCCCGCTCGAGGAGCGGCCCGGCATGGTCGGCGATGATCGCCTGGATGCGGGTGATCATCGCGGGCATCGAGGCCACCAGGGCGGCGACCTGGTTGGCCGCCAGGGGCACCACCACGATCAGGGCGACGACGAGGAGCAGCAGGAAGACCGCCAGGATGACGAAGGTGGCGGCGAGGCGCCCGATGCCGAGCCGCTCCAGCCGGTCGGCCACGGGGTCGAGCACGTAGGCCAGGGCCGCCCCCGCCACGAACGGCACCAGCACGTCGCGGAGCTGGTAGAGCAGCACGACCACGACCGCGAGGACGGCCAGGACGATCGCGGCGCGGCGCTGGATCGGCATCTCGTCTCCACCTCTCGCGCGGCTCCCGGCGCGGCCCCTGGCGCGGCGGCGCGTCGGGTCGCAGATAGGGATCATGGCTTCCCAGGGTCAAGGCGCCTCGGCACCCGGCTCCCGGGCCGCGCGGACGGCCTGGAGCGCGGCCGAGGCGACCGCGAGCCCGGCGAGCGCCGGCGCCGCCAGGGCCGCGAAGGTCCCGGTCCCGGCGCCGAGCGCCCGGGCCCCGAGCAGGATCGCCAGGAAGGCGATCTGGGCCGCGGTGTTGACCTTGCCGATCGCGAGCGGCCGGACGACGAGGCGGCGCCCCCGCGCCCGGGCGAGCGCGATCACCGCCAGCACGAGCCCGTCGCGCAGCGCGAGCAGGCCGGCGAACCAGAGCGGCAGCGTCCCCTCCAGGGCCAGGGCCGCCACGACCGCGACGACGAGCGCCTTGTCGGCGAGCGGGTCCAGCAGCGCGCCGAGCCGGCTCGTCATCGCGAAGCGCCGGGCGATCCAGCCGTCGAGGGCGTCCGAGAGCCCCGCGAGCGCGAAGCCCGCGAAGGCGAGCCCCCAGGCCCCCCGGGCGATGGCCGCGACCACGAGCGGGACCAGGGCGAAGCGGGCGAGGGTGATCAGGGTGGGCAGGGTCAGCTGGGGCGGGATCAGGCGGTGCAGGCTCATGTGGCGCGGGTTCATGTGGCGCGGGTTCGCGGGGCGTCGACGGGCCGGGGGGCCCCGCGGGGCCCGCGCCCCGACTCGCGGTCGCGGGCGAGAGCGGCTAGAGGGAGAGCGGGCGCCGGCGGCGCCGCGGTGCGTCGGGGATCGGCGGCAGGGATCGGCGGCAAGGATCGACGGGATGACGGGCGAGCGCCAGAGCGGAATGACCTATGCGGGGGCGGGCGTCGACATCGACGCCGGCAACGCCATGGTCGAGGCGATCAAGCCCCTGGTGCGGGCGACCCGCCGGCCGGGCGCGGACGCGGAGATCGGCGGCTTCGGCGGCCTGTTCGACCTGAAGGCCGCCGGGTTCGCGGACCCGATCCTGGTCGCGGCCAACGACGGCGTCGGCACCAAGGTCAAGATCGCGATCGAGACCGGGCGCCACGACACGATCGGCATCGACCTCGTGGCGATGTGCGTCAACGACATCGTCGTGCAGGGCGCCGAGCCGCTGTTCTTCCTCGACTACTTCGCCACCGCGAAGCTCGTCCCGGGGGTGGGCGCGGACATCGTCCGGGGCATCGCGGCGGGCTGCCGGCAGGCGGGCTGCGCACTGATCGGCGGCGAGACCGCCGAGATGCCGGGCCTCTACGACGGCGCCGACTACGACCTCGCCGGCTTCGCGGTCGGGGCGGCCGAGCGCGGCGCGCTGCTGCCCGTCCCGGGCATCGCGCCGGGCGACGTCGTGCTCGGCCTGCCGTCCTCGGGGGTGCACTCGAACGGGTTCTCGCTGGTGCGCCGGATCGTTGCGGCCTCCGGCCTCGGCTACGACGCGCCCGCCCCGTTCGCGCCCGGCCGCAGCCTCGGGGAGGCGCTGCTCGAGCCGACGCGGATCTACGTCCGCCCCCTCCTGTCCGCCCTGAAGGCCACCGGCCCGGGGGCCATCAAGGCGCTCGCCCACATCACCGGCGGGGGCTTCCCCGACAACCTGCCCCGCGTGCTGCCGGAGGGCGTCGGCATCGCGATAGACCTGTCGGCGATGCCGGTGCCGCCGGTCTTCGGCTGGCTCGCCCGCGCGGGCGGGGTCGCGGTGCCGGAGATGCTGCGCACCTTCAACTGCGGCATCGGCATGGTGGTGGTGGCCGCCGCCGACCGCGCCGAGGCGGTCGAGGGGGCGCTCCGGGCCGCCGGCGAGGCCCCGGTGCGGCTCGGCCGCATCGTGCCTGCGGGCGACGTGCCGGTCGCCTTCACCGGCGCCCTCGCCCTCTGATGCCCGCGCCCCTGCCGGCACGGCCCCGGATCGCGGTCCTGATCTCCGGGCGCGGCTCGAACATGGCGTCGCTCCTCGCCGCCGCGCAGGCGCCCGGCTTTCCGGCGCAAATCGCCCTCGTGGCCGCCAACAGGCCGGAGGCGGCGGGCCTCGCCCACGCCCGGGCGGCGGGCCTCGCCACGGAGGCCCTCGACCACGAGGCCTACCCGGACCGGGCGGCCTTCGACCGGGCCCTCGACGCGGCGCTGCGCCGGCACGGGATCGACCTCGTGGTGCTGGCCGGCTTCATGCGGGTCCTGACGCCGGGCTTCGTCGAGGCCTGGGCCGGGCGCATGCTCAACATTCACCCCTCGCTGCTGCCCCTGTTCCGGGGCACGCGCACCCACGCGCAGGCCCTCGCGGCGGGCGTGCGCCTCCACGGCTGCACGGTGCACTTCGTGGTGCCCGAGCTCGACGCCGGCCCCATCGTGGCCCAGGCGGCAGTGCCGGTGCTGCCGCAGGACGACGTGCAGACCCTGAGCGCCCGCGTGCTGGTGCAGGAGCACCGGCTCTACCCGGCGGCCGTGGCCCTGGTGGCGAGCGGCCGCGCCGTCCTCGACGGCGACCGGGTGGTGTTCGGGCCGGGCGCCGGCCTCGCCGAGGGGGCGCTGGTGGCCCCGGCCCTCGCGCCCTGAGCGGGCCCGCGGGCGGCCTCCCGGCGCGCCGCGGCCCTGGCGGTCAGACCGGGCGCTGGAGCTTGCAGCCGTCGATCGCCGTGAGGGCCTTCGCCCGCGCCGAGTCGTTGAAGTAGCCGGTGGTGCGGTAGGCGTCGAGCTCGGCCGGATCGAGCGCGCGCAGCGTCGCCCGGGCGTAGCAGCCGCAGGGGCGGTCGAGGCTCGACTCGGCGGTGTTCTGCATCCGCGCCTGGACGATGGTGCAGGCGCGGCGCACGCGGGACTCGAGGTCGGGTCTCGGCGCCGTGCGCAGGGTCGGATCGGGCTGGTAGGCCTCGAGCTGCGACGAGGAGGCGCCGGCGAGCGCCGCCGTGGCACCGAGCGCGAGCAGCCCGGCGGCGAGGAGGGTGCGGAAACGCATGGGCAGAGTGGTCCGTTGATCGGTCAAGCGTGACCGTTGGACTCCGGATGCCCCCGCCCGCGCAAGGGCGGGCGCGCCACACCGGGGGCGAAAACGCGAGGCGGCCGCCCCCCTCACCAGTGGTGCAGCACCACCGCGTCGGCGAGGCAGGCCGGGCGGTCCTTGCCCTCGACCTCCACGGTCACCCCGTAGGTGACGCGCAGGCCCCGGGGCGGCACGTCGAGGGCCGCCGCCAGGCGCACGCGCCCGCGCAGGCGCGAGCCGACCAGGACGGGGGCCGGGAAGCGCACCCGGTCGAGGCCGTAGTTCAGGCTCAGGCGCAGGCCGTCGACCTGGCGCACCCCGGCGATGAAGCGCGGCACCAGCGACAGGGTCAGGTAGCCGTGCGCGACCGTGGCGCCGTACGGCGAGTCTCGCGCCGCCCGCGCGGCGTCGACGTGGATCCACTGGTGGTCGCCCGTCGCGTCCGCGAAGCGGTCGATCGTCGCCTGGTCGATCGTGATCCAGTCGCCGACGCCGATCTCCTGCCCGAGGGCGGCCTTCAGGGCCTCGGGCCCGTCGAACGTCATCATGCTGCGTGCCTCCTGTGCGGCCGGGTCGCGGAGGCCGGCCCGCGGCGCTCGGCCGAGGGCCGGCCTCGGATCGGGAGCCCCGCGCGCCAGCCCCGGCGCCGGAGGCCGGGGAGCGGGCCGGCCCGCCCCGAGCGGGGCATCAGGCGAGCCGCCAGTCGACCGGCTCCAGCCCCTTCTCCCGCAGCCAGGCATTCGCCCGGCCGAACGGCCGGCTGCCGCGAAAGTCCGCCCGGCGGTTGAGGGGCGAGGGGTGGCCGGCCTCCAGCACGAGGTGGCGTCCCGGGTCGACGAGGGCGGCGCGCTGGCGGGCGGGAGCCCCCCAGAGCAGGAAGGCCACCGCCGGCCGCCCGGCCGAGACCGCCGCCACCGCCTGGTCGGTGAGGGCCGACCAGCCGAGCTTCAGGTGCGCGCCGGCCTTGCCGGCCTCGACCGTGAGGGCGGCGTTCAGCAGGAGCACGCCCTGCCGGGCCCAGGGCGTGAGGTCGCCGGAGACGGGCGGCGCGGAGCCGGTCTCCTCGGCCATCTCGGCCAGGATCACCTTGAGGGAGGCCGGCAGCCGGCGCCCGCCGACATACGAGAAGGCGAGCCCGTGCGCGTCCCCCGGCGTCGGGTAGGGGTCCTGGCCCAGGATCACGGCCCGCACGGCGGGCAGCGGGGTCAGCGCGAGGGCCGCGAAGACCTGCCCGGGCGCGGGCAGCACGCGGGCGCCCGCGGCGCGGCGGGCATCGACCGCGTCCGCCACGCGCTCGGCGCTGCCGTCGGTGAAGAACGGGAGCGCGAGCCAGGGCGAGGCGCTGGCGCGGAAGCGGGCGAGCGCGCCCGCGACGGTATCGGGTTCCGGCATCGCTCCTCGCGCGGCGTCAACGGAAGACGAGGCGCCCCGTCTCGACGGTGAGGGGGGCGTGGGCGCGGATGTAGGACATCACCACGTTCGCGACGAGCGTGCCGTCGGTCGCGCCAATGAGGGTCCGGCCCTCGGCGAGCACGCCGTAATCGTTGCCGCCGGCGAGCATGAAGTTGTTGGCCGCCACCCGGTAGGTCCGCTCGGGGTCGAGGGGGTCGCCCGCCACGCTCACCGCGACGACGCGCCGGCCCGCGGGCGCCGCGGGATCGACCGTGACCCGCATGCCCGAGACCTGCGGGAAGCGGCCGGCCGGGCGGTCGATCTCGGCGAAGCCGTTCTCCAGGGCGGCCGCCACCACGGCGCCCCGGACCGCGACCAGCACCGTGGTGTTGCCGAAGGGCAGCTCCGAGAGCACGTCCCGGCGCGTGAGCTCGCTGCCCGCCGGGTAGAGCCGGTTGCCCCGGATGCCGCCGCCGTTGGTGATGGCGAGGACCGCCCCCGTGGCCTGCCGCATGGCGTCCGCCACGAGGTCGCCGAAGGCGCTCTCGCCCTGGCGCACCGCGCCCGTGCGGGTGTCGAGGGGCGTGAGCGTCCGCCCGAGGGGCACGTCGAGCTCCCGGGCGAGGCCCGCCTCCTGGCCCCGCACCACCGCCAGCACCTCCGGGTCGGGCTCGGTCTCGGCGGTGTCGTGGATGCGGAAGCTCGGGCTCCAGGTCAGCCCGCTCCCCGAGCCCTCGACCCGGATGTCGATCGCGGTGACGAAGTCGGCGTCGTGGCTCGATTCCACGAAGGCCGTGCGGCCGTCGTAGCGCAGCGCGAGGTCGTGGTCGTGGCCCGACAGCACCACGTCGGCGAGGCGGCTCAGCACCAGCACCTCGTCGGTGGCCCGGTCGGTGTGCGAGACCGCGACCACGAAGGCGGCGCCGGCCGCCCGCAGCGCCCCGGCCTCGCGGCGGAGCGTCTCCAGGGCCGGCCCGAACGTCCAGTCGCCCGATTGCGACTTCGTCCCGGTGGTGGGCAGCGCGAGGCCGACCACCCCGACCCGAACGCCGCCGAGGGTGAGGAGGGTCGAGTCCTGCATGCCCGGGACCCGGGTGCCGTCCGCCTGCCGCAGGTTCGCCGCGTAGGCCGGGAAGTTCGCCTCGCGCATGCGCCGCAGGTACACGTCCTGGCCGAAATCGAACTCGTGGTTGCCGGGCACGAACACGTCCGGCCGGATCAGGTTCGTGAGCTCGATGATGTGCCGGCCCTGGTCGATGCCCGACATCAGCGAGGGCGAGAGGGTGTCGCCGGCGTGGCAGACCAGCACCGGGCCGCCCCGGGCCCGCTCCGCCTTCACGACCGCCGCGAGCTTCGGGAAGCCGCCGCGGCCGTCGAGGGCGCCCATGCGGTAGATGTCGTTGACGAGGACGAGGGTGAAGGCGGGGTCGGGCCCGCCCGCCTGCGCGGGGGCCCGCAGGGTCGCCGACAGCCCGGCGCCGAGGCCGAGGCCGAGGGTCTGGCGGCGGCTGGGAGAGGTCATGGGGGGTCCGGGCTCCGGGCGGGCTGTCCCGCGGTCTCGACGGCATTCTTGACCGGCCGCTGCCGGAAACGCCACCGCGCGCCGGCTGCTGCCTCTCGACGCGTTGGATCGGGCTGCCGGTGCGCTATGTAGACGGCACGGAAACGCGCCCGAGCGCGATCGGTCCGCGGCGCAACGACATTCTGGACGGACATGAACGAGGTGACCCAGACCGCCGTGTTGGAGCGCGCCGCCGCCCCGCTGGCCTCGGCGGGCGCCCTGCCCTCCGGCCACCCGGCCGTGCGCTGGGGGCGCCTCGGCGTGCTCCTGATGAACCTCGGCACGCCCGAGGGCACCAGCTACTGGCCCATGCGCCGCTACCTGAAGGAGTTCCTGTCGGACCGCCGGGTGATCGAGGTGCCCCGGGCGATCTGGTGGCCGCTCCTCAACCTCGTGATCCTGACCAAGCGGCCCGGCCCGAAGGGCCGCGACTACGCCTCGGTCTGGAACACCGAGCGCGACGAGGGGCCGCTCAAGACCATCACGCGGGGCCAGGCGGAGAAGCTCCAGGCCGCGATGGGCGACAAGGTCGTGGTCGACTGGGCGATGCGCTACGGCAAGCCGGACGTGGAGGGCCGCATCCGCGCGCTCCTCGACCAGGGCTGCGACCGCATCCTCCTGGTGCCGCTCTATCCCCAGTACGCCGCCGCGACCTCGGCCACCGCCTGCGACCAGGCCTTCCGGGCGCTGATGAAGATGCGCTGGCAGCCGAGCGTGCGGGTGTCGCCCCCCTACCACGACGACCCGGTCTACATCGACGCGGTGGCGAGCGCGATCCGGCGCGACCTCGCGGCCCTCGATTTCGAGCCCGAGGTGATCCTGACCTCGTTCCACGGGGTCCCGAAATCCTACCTCCTCAAGGGCGACCCCTACCACTGCCAGTGCGTGAAGAGCGGCCGGCTGATCCGCGAGGCCCTGGGCTACGGGCCGGAGCGGATGCGGGTCACCTTCCAGTCCCGCTTCGGCAACGAGGAGTGGCTGAAGCCCTACACGGACGAGACCGTGAAGGAGCTCGCCGCGGCGGGCGTCAAGCGCCTCGCCATCGTGGCGCCGGGCTTCACGGCCGACTGCCTCGAGACCCTCGAGGAGCTGAACGGCGAGAACCGCCACTACTTCGAGGCGGGCGGCGGCGAGCACTTCGCCTACCTGCCCTGCCTCAACGACGGGCCCGACGGCATGCGGGTGATCCGGAACGTCGTCGAGCGCGAGCTGCGCGGCTGGCTGGACTAGGCGGGGCGGCCCGCCGGCGGGGGCCTGCCCGGAGCCGAGGCACTGCCGGGCCGGATGCAGCCCCGACCAAGGCCGCGGGCGCCGGCTCGCCGGCCGTCCTTCGCGAGGCGAATGCCGGTTGCGGCGCGTGGTGGTGCGACAGAGCGGGGCCGCGGCGGCGCTGCCGCGGGTTCGCCCGGGCGTGACACGAGGCCCCCGGCGGCTCTGCCGCGGCGGCTGCAAAGGCTGCTCCGGGCGGCGGGGCGGACAGGCCCGGCGCGGGATCCCGGGCCGCACGCTGCCCCATCCCGGGGCACGGGCGGGGAGCCAGGGTTGACGGGGCGTTTACGCGATCGCGCCCATTGTCCGCATCATGCGTCGTGGCTTCGTTGCGTTCTCAGCCTTCACGCTCTTCGGCCTGGGGCTGTCCGGATGCGCGCTCAACCGGTTTGAGCAGCGCGAACCCTGGCGTGCGCAGGCCGAGGAGGTCTGTCTCGCCAAGCGGCTGGTCCAGCCGGGCGAGGACATGACCCCGGTCAAGGAGATCGACGGTCCGGGCGTCTGCGGCATGACGCACCCGTTCCGGGTCACGCGGCTCGCCGGCGGCACCGTGGCGCTCAAGCAGCGCATGACGCTGGCCTGCCCGATCATCCCGGAAGTCGAGGCCTGGCTCGCCGGCACGGTGCAGCCGGCCGCGCAGCTCTACCTCGGCGCCGCGGTGGTCGAGATCAACGCCGGCTCCTACGCCTGCCGGGGCCGCAACAACCAGGTCGGCGCCAAGGTGTCCGAGCACGCCTTCGGCAACGCCGTCGACGTGATGTCCTTCCGCCTCGCCGACGGCAACGTGGTGACGGTGAAGGGCGGCTGGCGCGGCAGCGAGGCCGAGCAGGGCTTCCTGCGGGAGGTTTTCCTCGGGGCCTGCAACCACTTCACGACCGTGCTGGCGCCGGGCTCGAACATCTACCACTACGACCACCTGCACCTCGACCTCGCCCGGCACGACCCGCGGGGCCTGCGCCGGATCTGCAAGCCGCTGATCAAGTTCCAGTCGCAGCTGCCGCCGCCGGGCTCGCCGCTCTCGCCGATCCGCCGCAAGCCGCCGGCCTGGCAGCCCGCCCCCGACCCGGCCCCGGTCGACGTCGAGGAGGACGATCCCTACGGCCTGACGCCGATGAGCAGCCGCCAGGCGCCGCCGGCCAGCCGCGTGGCCCGCTCGCCGGCCCCGGCCGGGACAGTCCCCGCCGCGGCGGCGGCCGCTCCGCGGACCGCACCGCGGATCGCCGCGGCGGCCGAGGACGAGCCCGCCCCCCTGCCGCTCTCCAGCCCGACCTGGTCGTCGGGCCCGATCTACTGAGCGCCGGCCCGCCCGCGAGCCGGACCCGACCGGCCGCTCAGCCCGCCGCCCCGCCGAGATCCGCCACCACGGCGCGCCGCGCCGCCGCGTCCTCGGCGAGGCGGTGGACGTGCATCTCGGTGGCGCCCCGGGCCCGAGCCTGGTTCATCCAGCCGCGCTGCAGGCGCTCGCGCGGGCTCTCGCCCGCCGCCGCGACGGCGACGAGCTCGGCCACCCCGTCGCGGTCGCGCCGCACCGCGATCACCACCGCGTCGCCGACCTCGATCGGATCCGGGTCCAGGGCGTGGATGCCCACGACGTAGCGGCGGCCCGACTGCCCGCGCCAGGCGCTCAGGGGCAGGGCCGGGGTGCCGCGCAGGCCCAGGGTCGTCCTCAGGCGTTCTTCGCGCACGTCAGCTCTCCTCGCGCGGTCGTTCTCAAGGTCCCGCATCGCCGCCGACCAGGACAGGGCTCGTTTGTTCGCCATTTGTTCTAACCTAGCCGCGAGTCGGAGCCGCCGTCAAGCGACGCGCCCGCATGGTCGCCCCGATCTGGTGAGCGTCCCCGGCCGCCACAAGGCCGACCCGGCGCGGCCGCCGCTCCCGCCGGACGGCGCGGCGGGCCCGCGGGGCCTCCCAGGCGAGGCGGCGGC
>NZ_QOWC01000009.1 GCF_003574465.1 Methylobacterium crusticola | reverse complement strand
CGGACGCGCCCGTCCCGCGCCGGACGCGCCCATGCCGCGCCGGGCGCGCCCGGCGCGGGCCCCCGCCTCGCGTCAGGCCGGCCGCACCGTGCCCCCGGTCGGGTTGCGCGCCGAGCCGTCGTGGCGGCTGCGCAGGCGGAAGGCCAGGACCAGCATGAAGACCCCGAACGCGATGGCGTAGCCGCCCATCCAGTAGGTCAGGACGATCAGGGAGGCGATCGGGCTCACCAGGAGGGCGAGGCCGAACAGGATCGAGAGCGCGCCCCCGAGGCCGAGCCACCAGCGGCCGTGGTCGTTGTGCAGCCGGAAGGCCGCCGCGATCATCAGGCCGCCGGTCACCAGCGCCCAGGCGGCCGTCAGGTAGACGAAGGCGAGGAGCGCGCTGCCCGGCAGCAGGAAGGCCAGGACGCCGACCACGATGTTGAGGAGGCCCGCCGCCAGCAGGTAGCCCCAGCGCTCGTGCCGCTCGGCCGCCCGCACCGCCGCCACGATCTCGGCGATGCCGTCGACCAGCATGTAGGCGGAGAAGAAGATCACCAGGGTGAGCAGCGTCGCGATCGGCGCGATCAGCGCCACGATCCCGAACAGGATCGCGAACACGCCGCGCAGCGCGATCAGCCACCAGTTGCGGGCGAGCACGGCGCTCATGGCGCCGAGCCGGTCGAGGCCGAGCGCGTCGCCGGCCTGGCCGTAGGGGGAGGGGGCGCCCGGACCCGGGGGGTTGGGCGGAATCGGCGTTCCGGTACTCATCGGGTGGAAACTCCGGGGACGATGCAGCCCGTCGCGGCGTGGTCCCGCTTAAGCGGGTGAACGCCGATCGAGCGCGGCCGTTCCGGTCGAGCGCGGCCGTACCGGCCGGGCCCCCGCCGCGCCGGCGGCGGCAAAAGCGCGCGCCGGCGCCCCGCCACGGCACCGGGCCCGCCCGCCGCGCCGGTTTTCGGGCTTCCCCTCAGGAACCGGGCGAGCGGCGGGCGCGTCTTTCTGACCGGGGTGGGCGCCTCGCGGGCCGCCGGCGTGCGGCCCGCTCCGGACATCAGACATGCTGGACGATCAGCCGCGTGCGGACGTGCGCGGAGCCCGGGCGGCACACGCGTATCCGGCGGCGCCCGGAGACGACGGACGCGCGCCGGGCCGGCGCGAGGAGGCCGGCACGCGGGCCCTGCGGCGCGAGGACGGCGCGCCCCGCGAGGACAGCGACGCGCCCCGCGAGGACGGCCCTCCCGGCGAGGACGGCGACGCGCCCCGCGAGGACGCGAACGAGGACGAGGCGGGCGGGAAGCCGAGCCTGGTCCGGCGCCACCCGCTCTGGTTCGTGCTCGGCGCCCTCGTGCTCGCGCTCGCCGGGGCGGGGGGCTACTGGTACTGGCTCGTCAGCGTGCACCCCTACGAGTCCACCGACGACGCGTTCGTGGACGCCCGCCAGTTCTCCCTCGCCCCGAAGGTCTCCGGCTACGTCGTCGCCGTGCCGGTGACGGACAACCAGCACGTCGACCCGGGCGGGGTCCTGTTCCAGATCGACCGGCGCGACTACGAGGTCGCCCTGCAGCAGGCCCAGGCGCAGGTCGCCGCGGCCCAGGCCTCGATCCGGAGCATCGAGGCCCAGATCGCGGCCCAGGAGGGCAGCATCCGGGAAGCCCGGGCCCAGGTCGACCAGGCCAGGGCGGCCCTGCAATTCGCCCGCCAGGACGCGGCCCGCTACCAGGACCTCGCGCAGCGCGGCGCCGGCAGCGTGCAGCAGTCGCAGCAATCGACCTCCACCTTCCAGCAGCAGCAGGCGAACCTGGAGCGTGCCGACGCCGCCGTCACGGTGGCCCAGAAGCAGATCGGCTCGCTGGAGGCCCAGAAGGCCAGCGCCGAGGCGAGCCTCGCCCAGGCGCGGGCCCAGGAGGCGCAGGCGCGGCTCAACCTCGACTACACGACCCTCGTGGCGGCCCAGCCCGGCCGCGTGGTCCGCCTCACCGGCGCGGTCGGCCAGTACGCCCAGGCCGGCCAGGCGCTCGGCATGTTCGTGCCCGACGACATCTGGGTGACGGCGAACTACAAGGAGACGCAGATCACCGACATGCGCCCGGGCCAGGGCGCCGACATCGCGATCGACGCCTACCCGAACCGCCGGATCAGGGGCCGGGTCGCCTCGGTGCAGCCGGGCTCCGGCACCGCCTTCAGCCTGCTGCCGGCCGAGAACGCCACCGGCAACTACGTCAAGGTGGTGCAGCGCATCCCGGTCAAGATCACGGTCGAGCGCTGGCCCGAGGACGTCGCGATCGGGCCGGGCATGTCCATCGTCCCGACGGTGCGGGTGCGATGAGCGGGCGCGCGGCTGCCGACAGCGCCGCGGGAGACCACAACCCCTGGCTCGTCGCCGTGGTGGTGGCCATCGCCACCTTCATGGAGGTGCTCGACACGACCATCGCCAACGTGGCGCTGCGCTACATCTCGGGCGGCCTCGGGGTCGGCCCCGACGAGGCCGCCTGGGTGGTCACGAGCTACCTCGTGGCCAACGCCATCGTCCTCACGGCGTCGAGCTTCCTCGCCAAGCGCTACGGCCGCAAGGCGTTCTTCATGGCGGCGATCGCGCTCTTCACGGTCTCGTCGGTCCTGTGCGGCTTCGCCTGGAGCCTCGAGTCGCTCCTGGTCTTCCGGGTGCTCCAGGGGCTCGGCGGCGGCGGGATGGCGCCCCTCGCCCAGTCGATCCTGGCGGATTCGTTCCCGCCCGAGAAGCGCGGCCAGGCCTTCGCGCTCTACGGCGTCGCCATCGTCGTGGCGCCCGTGATCGGCCCGACGCTCGGCGGCTGGCTCTCCGACCAGTAT
The DNA here is from genome assembly GCF_003574465.1 of Methylobacterium crusticola. Taxonomy (GTDB): domain Bacteria; phylum Pseudomonadota; class Alphaproteobacteria; order Rhizobiales; family Beijerinckiaceae; genus Methylobacterium; species Methylobacterium crusticola. Next base: position 77,491 of record NZ_QOWC01000009.1, on the reverse strand, counting down.
TCCTGGCACTGGTGCTTCCTCATCAACGCCCCGGTGGGCGTGCTCGCCCTGGTGCTGATCTGGCTCCTGGTGCAGGACCCGAAATCCGCCGTGGCCGAGCGCCGCCGCCTGCGCCGCCAGGGCGTGCGGTTCGACATCGTGGGCTTCGTGCTGGTCGCGACCTTCCTGGGCTCGCTCGAGGTCGTCCTCGACGAGGGCCAGCGCAAGGACTGGTTCGGCTCGAACCTGATCGTGGTCTTCGCCGGCCTCGCCGTCGCGTCGTTCGTGGCGATGATCCCGTGGGAGCTCAACCACCGCAACCCCGTCGTCGACCTGCGGCTCCTCGGCCGGCGCCAGTTCGGCGCCTGCTTCCTGGTGATGATGGCGACCGGCGCCATCCTGATCGCCACCACGCAGTTCCTGCCGCAGCTGCTCCAGGACTATTTCGGCTACACCGCCACCTGGGCCGGCCTCGCGCTCTCGCCCGGCGGCCTCGTCACCGCCCTGATGATGTTCGTGATCGGCCGCGTCTCGGGCTACGTCCAGCCCAAGTACCTGATCGCCGCGGGTGCCACCATCATCGCGTTCGCGATGTACGACCTCACCAACCTGTACGGCGACCTGAACTTCGGGTTCTTCGTCTGGTCGCGGATCTACATCGGCATCGGGCTGCCGATGATCTTCCTGTCGATCACCGCCGCGTCCTACGAGGGGATCGGCAAGGACCAGACCGACCAGGCCTCGGCCCTGATCAACGTCGCCCGCAACGTCGGCGGGTCGATGGGCGTGTCGCTCGGCCAGAACATCCTGGCCTACCGGCAGCAGTTCCACCAGAGCCGCCTCGTCGAGCACGTCGTGCCCTCGGCGCCCGCATACAACGAGAGCGTCCGGACCGCGACGGCGTTCTTCGCGACCCGCGGCGCCTCCGGGCCCGATGCCCAGAGCCAGGCCCTCGCCTGGATCGGCCAGCAGGTCCAGACCCAGGCCGCGTTCTGGGCCTACATCGACGTGTTCTGGGCCCTCGCCGTGGTGTCGGCCTGCGCCGTGCCCCTGGCGATGATCCTCAAGAACGTGAAGCGCGGGGGCGGCGCGCCCGCCGGCGGGCATTGAGGCCGGCGCCCCTTCCGCGCCGGCGTCCCTGCGGGTGCTCGCGCGCCGCGCCGTCGCGGTCCGTCAGGGGAGCAGCGAGAGGGCGGCGGTCGGCGCCTCGCCGGGCCGGCGCGGGTCGAGGCGCGCGGCGAGCGCGGCGACCGGCTGGAACAGGTCGAGGCGGCGGTCGATCATGTCGTCGAGGCGCTCGTACACCTCGGCGACCGTGAGGCTGCGGGTCTTCTTGCCGTCCCGCGCGAAGAACAGGCTCCGGTTTGCCCGGGCGGCGGCCCGGAAGGCGCGCTGGGCCGGCTGGTCGGGCTTCTCGGCGGTGAGCGCCATGAACTTGCCGGCGCTCGCGGCGCCGAGCAGGTGGGCGAAGTAGCATTCCGTGCGCTTCAGGTCGCGGCCGAGCCGCTGCTCGACCCGCGCCCGGTCGCGCTTCATCAGCTCCCCGGCCATCAGGCTCGCCACGTAGGGATCCCGGCGCAGGGCCAGGACGCGGCGGCGGCTGGTCTCGTCGGACACGGTGAGCGTGCTCCCCCGGCGCTCGATCAGGTCGGCCTCGGCCGAGAGGCCGTGCTTCGTGCCGAAGTTGCGCACGAGCTCCAGCCACGTGCCGGTCAGGAACTGGAACAGGCCCTCGGCCGAGGAGGTCGCGGCCCGGGCGGTGGGCGAGAAGCTCGATTCCTTGTCGGCGAGGGCCATCAGGTAGGCGGGGTCCACCTCCGTCTCCCGGGCCGCCCGCACGATGGTCTCGACGAGCGGCCGCGGCAGCCTCTTGTCGCCGAACGCGACCACCTCCGCGGCCCCGTCGCGCGGCGCCTCACCGCTCCGGCCCTCCTCGGCGGCCTCCTCGCCGCGCGGGCCCGCGGGGCTCGCGCTCCCGGGGGCCTCGAGCGTCCAGCCCGCGAGGGCCGCGTCCCGGAGGCTCCCGTCGTCGAGCCTCCCGTCGTCGAGGCTCCCGTCATCGAGGCTCCCGTCGTCCAGGCTCGGGCCCTCGAGACTCGCCTGCTCCCGGTCCGCCTCCCCCCGGCTCTCCAGGCGCAGGCGGTCGAGGTCGCTCACGATCAGGTCCGTCGTGCTGGGGGTCTCCTCGGGCACCGGGAGCCCGTGCCACCCGGCCCCCGGATCCGCGGCCAGGGCCGGGGCGAGGGGCGCCGCCAGGTCGATGCGGTCGTGCGCCGAGGCGGCCGGCGCCACGGCGTCCGGGGGCAGGCAGGCCCCGAACGCGGCGCCGACGGCGAGCGCCGCCAGGGCCTTGCGCGGCAGGGACGCGGCCAGGGAGGCGCCGAGGAGCCGGCGCGGGCGGGCGTGGGGGCGGCGGCGCAGCCACCGGACCGGGCCCTCGGCTCCGCCTCCGGGCACGCGTCGGCCTGCGTCGTCGGCGCAGGGCGCCGGCTCCGGGAAAACCCCCATGTCCTACCTTCGTTGTCTGACCGCGCGGCCGCGTCCGGGGCCGTGCCTTGCTTTGCTCGAGCGCACCTCTGGCGGCCGGGTGTGACCACAATGGGACGGCTTGGCGGCAGCGGCCGGGGCGTTTTCGAGGCGCCGCAAGCCATTGTTTCAACATAGTTTTGGTTCGCGGCGCCCGGATCCGCACCCCGGCCCGGGCATCAAAGAAATGCCGCCGCCGGCGGAACCAAGCATCCCACCACGCATTTCCTGTCGCCACGCGGATCGGGGAGTACGGCGCGTCACCGCCGAACCCGAGACACCGCCGTTTGTAGTGGAAGGAAGCCCCTCACCGATGAGCATGCAGCCCGGTCGACGCGTCGGCGTCGCTTTCGTCGGGATGGGGGGGGCCGTCGCCACCACCGCCATTGCCGGCATCGAGATGATCAAGTCAGGGTCGAACCGTCTCGATGGGCTGCCCCTTGCGGGCCAGGCGGTGGCCGGCATGGTCGGCTACAAGGACCTGGTCTTCGGCGGCTGGGACCTCAACGGCGACGACCTCGGGGCGGCGGCGAGCGGGCACGGCGTGCTCACGAAGCAGGACATCGAGAACGGCGCCCAGGTGCTGAACCGCATGCGGCCCTGGCCGGCGGTCGGCAGCGCCAAGTTCTGCAAGAACATCGACGGGCAGAACCGCATCGTCGCCAAGGACCACCGCGAGGCCGTCGACGTCATCGCGGACGACCTCAAGCGCTTCCGCGAACTGGCCGGCGTCGACGACGTGGTCGTGGTGAACCTCGCCTCGACCGAGCGCTGGCCCGACCTCGACGATCCGACCCTGAACTCGACCGCCGCCTTCGAGCGCGGCCTCGACGCCAGCGACGAGGCGATCAGCCCGGCGATGCTCTACGCCTACGCGGCGATCACGAACGGGATCCCGTACGCGAACTTCACCCCGAGCGTCGCCGCCGACGTGCCGGCCCTCACGGACCTCGCCCGCCAGCTCAACGTCCCGGTGGCCGGCAAGGACGGCAAGACCGGCCAGACCATGATGAAGACGGTTCTGGCCCCCGCGCTCAAGTCCCGCGCGCTCCACGTCGACGGCTGGTTCTCCACCAACATCCTCGGCAACCGCGACGGGCTCGCCCTCAACGACAAGGACTCGCTCCAGTCCAAGCTCAACACCAAGGGCACGGTTCTCGACTCGATCCTCGGCTACCCGGTCGAGGATCACCTCGTGCACATCCACTACTACCGCCCGCGCGGCGACGACAAGGAGGCCTGGGACAACATCGACGTTACCGGCTTCCTCGGCCAGAAGATGCAGATCAAGATCAACTTCCTGTGCAAGGACTCGATCCTGGCCGCGCCGCTGGTGATCGAGATCGCCCGCGTCCTCGACCTCGCCAAGAAGCGCGGCGACGGCGGCGTGCAGGAGCAGCTCTCGCTCTTCTTCAAGGCCCCGATGGTCAAGAACGGCCACGGCCCCGAGCACGCCTTCGGCGCGCAGGAGCGCATGCTGCTCGACTGGCTGGGCGTCCACTGAGCATGGCGACCGGGGTGACGCCGGAGGGTCCCGCGGCGCCGCCAGGCCTGCGCGGGCTCCTGGTCGAGCTGAACGACCTCAAGCGCGTCCGCTCGGCCGGGCGCGGCGGGTCCATCGCCGAGCGCCTCTTCGTGCAGGCCTGGGCGGCCCTCGAGGGGGGCGCCGACCCGGAGGCCCTCGCCCTCGACGTCGCCGCCAAGGCCCTGGCGGCGGCCCGCCTCGGCGACCTCGACGCCGCGTTCCTGGCCGCCGCCGGCATCCCCGGGCCGCAGGCGGCCGAGATCCTGGTGCGGGGCTTCGACGAGGTGGCGGGCGCGGTCGAGCCGCGCCTCGCAGCGCGCCTGCGCGCCCGCCTCGCCGCGCCCGAGGAGTGGCCGGCCGGTGGGCTGCCGGGCTTCGTCCGCCTCCTCTGCGACCAGCCCCGGGCCGGCGTCACCTGCCCGGGCCGGCCGCGCGTCCTGCTCGAGCCGCCCGAGAACCACGCCGAGCACTGCCTGATGGTGGCGGTCTACGGCGTGGTGCTGAGCCCGTTCTACGGGGCCGACCCGGCCACCGTGTTCGTGGCGGCGCTCGCCCACCACCTGCACAACGCCCTGATGCCGGATGCCGGGTTCACCGGGGAGATCCTGCTGGGCGCCCACCTCGACGCGGTGATCGCCACCCTGGGCGAGCGCGCCCTCGGCGAGATCGCGCCGGCCCTGCGCCCGCGCGTCGCCTCGGCGCGCCGGGTCCTGGCCGACGACGCGACCGCGGAGGGGCGCGCCTTCCACGCCGCCGACGTGATCGACCGCGTGCTCCAGATCGCCCAGCACCTGCGCGCCGCCTCGCTGACCATGGACACGGTGCTCGGCGAGATGGCGCTCGTCCACGACGGTCCGGTGAAGGCGTTCCACGACCGCGTGCTGGCGGACATGCACCTGCCGTGAGGCGCCGGGCGCGGCCGGCGCGGCACCTTGAGGGAGCGCATCCGTGATCCCGTTCGGGCTCCTCTCGCCGGTCACCGGCGAGGCGCTGCACCACGACACCTCGCACTCCCTGCGGGAGGGCAGGCGCGGGCCGCGCTGGCCGGTCGTCGACGGGATCCCGTTCCTGCGGGTCGGCCGCGACGACCTCGTGCGCGAGGTGCTGGGCCACCTCGACAGGGGCGCGCCGGGCCACGCCCTCGAGCTCCTCCTCGCCGACCAGGACGAGTGGTGGACCGGAGCGCGGCCGGATCCGGCGGCCCTGCGCGACCTCGTGCGCGACCTCAAGTACGTCTCCCTGCGGGACGCCTGCGAGCGCCTCGGCTGGGGCCGCGTCGGCGACTACTTCGTCCATCGCTGGAGCGACCCGACCTACCTCGCGGGCCTCGCCCTCCTCGAGGCGCACTGGAACGCGCCGGTCTGCGCGTTCGAGCTGGCCTGCGGCATCGGCCACTACCTGCGCGAGCTCCAGGCCCGGGGCGTCCGGGTCTCCGGCGGCGACGTGGTCTTCGCCAAGCTCTGGGTCGCCCGGCACTGGGTGGCGGGCCAGCGCCCGCAGCTCGTCTGCTTCGACGCCGGCTCGCCGCACTGGCCGGTCGCGCAGGCCCCCGTCGACCTCGTCATGTGCCACGACGCCTTCTACTTCATGCGCGAGAAGGGCCGCATCCTCGACTGCCTGCGCCGGAACGCCGGCGAGGACGGCTGGCTCGCCCTCAGCCACATCCACAACAGCGCGCAGGCCGGCTTCTCGGCCGGCCACGCCGTCTCCGCCGACGAGATCGAGGAGCTGTTCCCGGACGGCCTCGTGTACGACGACGCCGAGCTCACCCGGGCGCTCGTCGACGCCCGCGCGCCGGTGCCGGCCGAGCCGGCGGCGCTCGGCCACGCCGAGGCGTTCTCGGTGGTGTGCGGGCCCGGCATGCGCCCGGCGCCCCGGCCCCTCGTGGACGGGCTGACCCTGCCGCCGGAGGGCACGCGGCTGCGCCTGAACCCGCTCTACCGGCCCGACCCGGGGGGCGGCTACGCCGTCGCCTGGCCGTCCGCGCGCTACGAGGCCGAGTACGGCCCCCGGGCGACCTACCCGCCGCGCACGGAGGGGCCCGAGGTCGTGGAGGCCTCGCCCGAGACCCTGGAGCGCGCGCGCCGGCGCGAGTTCGTCGACCTGCCGGAGCGCTGGTGATGGCCGGGAGCGGGGCGCCCGTCGGCTGGGGCATCGTCGGCTATGGCTGGGTCGCCCGCGACTTCATGGCGCCGGCGATCGCGAGCGCCGGGCACCGCCTCGTGGCGGTCTGCGATCCCGGCGACGAGCCCCGGCGGGCCGCCGCGGCGGCGGGGGCGCGGACGCATGCCGGCCTCGCCGGCCTGATCGCCGAGCCCGCCGTCGAGGCCGTGTACGTCGCGACCCCCAACCACCTGCACCGCGGCGCCGTGGAGGCCCTGGCGGCCGCCGGCAAGGCGGTCCTGTGCGAGAAGCCCATGAGCGCCTCGCTCGCCGACGCCGAGGCCATGGCGGCCGCCGTGCAGCGGGCCGGCATCCTGTACGGCACCGCCTTCGACCAGCGCCACCACCCGGCCCACCGCCTCCTGCGCGAGACGGTCCGGGCCGGCCGCCTCGGCACCGTGACGGCCGTGCGCATCGTCTACGCGTGCTGGCTCGACCGGGCCTGGACCTCCTGCCCGGGCCAGCCGAACTGGCGCATCGACCCGGCCCAGGCCGGCGGCGGCGCCCTCATGGACCTCGCGCCCCACGGCCTCGACCTCGTGGACTACCTCCTCGACGAGCCGCTCGCCGAGATCGCCGCCCTGATCCAGGCCCGCGCCCAGGACTACGCCGTCGACGACGGGGCGCTCCTGATCGGGCGCACCGCCTCGGGCGTGCTGGCGAGCCTGCACGTCGCCTACAACTGCCCCGACGCGCTGCCGCGCCGCCGGCTCGAGATCGTCGGGACGCGGGGCCTCCTCACCGCCGAGAACACCATGGGCCAGGACGCCGGCGGCACCGTCACGCTCACGGACGGCGCCACCGGGACCGCGACCCCGGTGACCTTCGACGCCGCCGCCTCGCCGTTCCTGGAGCAGGTGCGGGCCTTCGGGCGGGCCCTGCGCGCGCCCGGGGAGCGCGCCGCGTGGTCCGCAACCCGCGACCTCGGCACCATGCGGCTGCTGGCCCGCGCCTACGCGGCGGCCGGCGGCGACCCGAAGCCCGCCATCGCACCGGCCGCCTGACGCGCCGCGAGGAGACACGCCCCCTTGGACCAGCGCACCCCCGCCCCGCGCCCGCGCGCCCACGGCCTCGGCCGGTCCCGCGTCGTCGAGGGCCTGCCCGAGCGCCTGCCGGACGCCGTGCGCGCCTACCTCGACGTGCTGCCGCCGGGCCGGATCGTCGGCTTCCCGCTCGCGCCCCTCGACCGCACCGGCGTGCCGTGCTGGTTCGTCTCCCTCTTCCTCGACGATCCCGCCTTCGTCGGGGCGATGCCGAGCGGCATCGGCTACGGCGCCACCGACGACGAGGCCATCATCGGCGGCGTCGCGGAGATCGCCGAGAACCTGATGCCGAGCCTGGCGCTGATCCCGCGCCGGAAGGAGCGCGGCAGCTACCGCGACCTCGTGCGGGTGTTCGGGGCGGGCTCCGTCGCCGACCCCCTCACCCTCGGGCTGCCGGCCGGGAGCCCGGTCGGCCGCGACACAATGCTCGAATGGACCCCGGCGGTCCGCGCCCGCACCGGCGAGACGGTGCTGATGCCCCTCGACGTGGCGGCGACCGACTATTTCGAGCTGTCGGAGGGCTACGTCCCGTTCACGAACCTCATCACCAACGGCCTCGGCGCCGGGCCGGACGTGGCGTTCGCCCTCGGGCACGGCCTGCTCGAACTGCTCCAGCGCGACGGCAACGGCCTCCTGTTCCGCGCCCTCGACCAGGGCGTCGTGCTCGACGTCTCGGAGGGGCTCGGCCCCGAGACGCGGGGCATGCTGGAGCGCCTCGACGCCCTCGGCATCCGGGCGCTGCCGAAATTCGCCTCCGACGAGTTCGGCTTCGCCAACGTCTACTGCGTCGGCTACGACCGCGACCCCTCCCGGGCCCCGGCCCCGATCGCGCTGTCGGCCTGCGGCGAGGCCTGCGACCCCGACCGCGAGCGGGCCCTGCGCAAGGCGCTCCTCGAGTTCCAGGCCGCCCGGGTGCGCAAGGCCTTCGGGCACGGGCCCCTCGCGCTCGCCCGCAGCATCACCCCGCCGGGCTACGTCGACGCCTTCATCGAGAAGGCCCTGCCCAGCCTCGACAAGGAGGAGTCCCGGGCGCTCTCGGCCATGCTGCACTGGATCGACGCGCCGGCCGAGACCCTGCGGGAGTTCCTCGCCGGCACCGTCTACTCGGAGCGGAGCACGAAGCCGTTCACCGCGCTGCCGACGACGCCCGCCGCGGACGGGCAGGCCCGGGGCCGCCTCGCCCGCGAGCGCCTGGAGGCGGCGGGGTTCGACGTGCTCTACGTCGACGCCTCGCCCCCGGGCGGCGGGGTCGGCATCGTCAAGGCGATCGTGCCCGGGCTCGAGGTCGAGACCATGAGCTACTACCGCATCGGCGAGCGCAACGCGGCCAAGCTCATCGCCCGCGACCATCCCCTGATCCGCTTCGGGCAGGAGAGCGAGACCCTGCGCCCCGTCCGCCTCACCCCGGAGGCCCGGGAGCGCCTCGGCGGCCAGCCCCTGTTCGACGTCGCCCTGGCGGACGCGATCGTCGGGCCGCTCTACCCGCTCTACCGGGAGCCGGAATCGCACCACGCGCCGTTCCGCCTGGAACGCCGGGGGAGGGCCGCATGAGCCTGCGCTTCGCCTACAACACCAACGGCGCCGCCAACCACCGCCTGGACGACGCCCTCGCGCTCGTCGCGGAGGCCGGCTACGACGGCGTCGCGCTGACCCTCGACATCCACCACCTCGACCCCTTCGCGCCGGACTGGGCGCGGGAGGCCGAGCGCGTGCGCGGCCGGCTGCGCGGCCTCGGCCTCGGCTCCGTGATCGAGACCGGCGCCCGCTTCCTCCTCGACCCGCGGGCGAAGCACGAGCCGACGCTCGTGACGCCCGACCCCGCCGGCCGCGCCCGCCGCGTCGCCTTCCTGCAGCGCGCCGTCGACATCGCGGCGATCCTCGGCTCCGAGGCGGTCTCGTTCTGGGCCGGCGTCCCGCGGCCCGGCGTCGCGCCGAGCGAGGCCCGGGCCTGGCTCCGCGACGGCCTCGCGGAGGTGGCGGCCTACGCGGCGGAGCGCCGGGTGGTGGCGGCCCTCGAGCCCGAGCCCGGCATGCTGGTCGAGACCCTCGACGATTACGCGGCCCTCTCGGTCGAGGGCCTGCGCCTCGCCCTCGACACCGGCCACTGCCTGGTGACGCAGGAGCGCGACCCGGCCGCGGCCGTGCGCGAGTTCGCCGACCGCCTCGGCACCGTGGCGATCGAGGACATGCGGCGCGGCGCCCACATCCACCTGCCCTTCGGCGAGGGCGACATGGACGTGCCCGCCGTCCTCGGCGCCCTCGAGGCGATCGGCTTTCCCGGGCTCATCTGCGTCGAGCTCTCCCGCGAGAGCCACCGCGCCGACCGGATGATCCCGGAGGCGCTCGCCTACCTGAAGGGGTGCCGGCGATGAGGGTCTGCTTCGTCAGCCGGCGCTACTTCCCGGCCATCTCGGGCATGAGCGTCTACGCCCAGAACCTCCTGCGCGAGCTCGTCGGGGCGGGTCACGACGTCACCATGGTGAGCCAGTACCGGGGCGACGCCTTCGGCACCCGGGTCTACGGCGGCGGGCCGCCGCCGCCGGTGCCGGGGGTGCGGGTGATCGGCCTCGAGCAGACGGGCGAGCAGGAGGGCGGCGACTTCGAGCGCGACGTCGACGCCCTGGTCGCGACGATCGCAGCCGAGCACGCGCGCCGTCCCTTCGACGTCCTGCACGCCCAGTACGGCTACCCGACGGGCTTTGCCGCGCTCATCGCCTCCCGCGCCCTCGGCGTGCCGAACGTGGTCTCGATCCAGGGCGGCGACGGCCACTGGGTCGGCTCGTGCTGCGAGACGCACCGCCTCGCCATGGTCCGGGTGCTCGCCCACGCCAACGCCCTCCTGATCGGCGGGCGCTCCTTCGTGGCGGAGGTCTGCGACCGGCTCGGAGCCGACCCCGCCCGCTTCACCATCGTGCCGGGCGCCGTCGACACAGGCCGCTTCCGCCCGCCCCCGGGCTGGCGGCCCGGCGACGCCGCCGACCCGGTCCGCCTGTTCTACCACGGCCGCGTCGACCGCCGGAAAGGCGTGCTCGACCTCCTCGACGCCCTCGACCTGCTGCGGGGGCGGGGGACGCCGTACGTCGCCACCATCTCGGGCATCGGCCCCGACGTGGAGCCGGCGCGGGCGCGCGCCGCCGCGCTCGGCCTGGGCGAGGACCGGGTCCGCTTCACCGGCTACGCCGACTACGACGCCGTGCCGCCCCTCTACGCCGGCGGCGACGTCTTCGTGTCACCGACCTACGCCGAGGGGTTCTCCAACACCATCCTGGAGGCGATGGCGGCGGGGCTCGCGGTGGTGTCGACCCACTCGGTCGGCGTCTCGGACTGCTTGCGCGACGGCGAGAACGGCCTCCTGGTCCAGCCCGGCGACGTGCCGGCCCTGGCCGAGGCCCTGCACCGCGTCGTCGGCGACCGTCCGCTGCGGGCCCGCCTCGCCGCGGCGGCGCTGGAGGAGTGCCGGCGGGTCTATTCCTGGAGCGCCGTCGGCCGGCAGATCATGGACGTCTACGCGGCCGTGCGGGACCGGGCGCCGGACCCGGCCTTCGACCCGCGGCTGCCGCTCGATCCGGCCTGCCGCTTCCGCAGGGAGCCGCACCTGCTGTGAGGCGACGCCCCGCCCGCCCCGGGCCGGCCGCCGGCCGGCACGGCCCCGCCCGGACCCGCCCCGGGGCCGCGGCCGCCTCTTCGCCGCCCGCCGGGCCGGGGCGGCGGGCGGGGGAGGGCTGAGCGTCGTGCCCACCGCCCTCGCCCTCTCGCCCCACCTCGACGACGCGGCCTTCTCCTGCGGCGGCACCCTGGCGCAGCTCGCCGCGAGCGGCTGGCGCGTGGTGATGGCGACCCTGCTCACCGCCACGGTGCCGGACCCGACCGGCTTCGCCCTCGCCTGCCAGCGCGACAAGGGCCTCGGGCCCGAGGTCGACTACATGGCCCTGCGCCGCGACGAGGACCGGGCGGCCGCCGCGCATCTCGGGGTCGCGCCGGTCCACGTCGCCCTGCCTGAGGCCCCGCACCGGGGCTACGCCTCGGCCCCGGAGCTCTTCGGCGCGACGCGCCCCGACGACGGGATCGCGGACGACCTGGCGGCGCTGCTGCGCCGCCTCCTCGCCGACGCGGCCCCGCGCCTCGTGCTGGCGCCGCAGGCGGTGGGGGGGCACGTCGACCACGTCCAGGTGGTGAGGGCCCTGCGGGCGGTGCCGCCCGCCTGCCCGGTCCTGTGGTGGCGCGACTACCCCTACACGGTGCGCCACCCCGACCCGCAGGAGCCGTTCGGGGCCGCGTTCGCGGCGCTGCCGGAGGTGACGGTGCGGCTCTCGCCCGGGGAAGCGGCGGCCAAGGAGGCCGCCTGCGCGGCCTACGCGAGCCAGATCGGGTTCCAGTTCGGCGGCGCCGCCGGCCTCGCCGCGCGCCTGGCGGCGGAGGAGGGCCGGGAGCGCTTCCGCCTCGAGGGCGCCGGGCCGGAACTGGCGGAATCCTTGCGCCTCGCATGACTCCCGCGCATCCCCGGAGCCTCGCCGACCCCGCCCTGCTGGAGCGCCGCCGCGCGCTCCTCGGCGCGCCGCACCTCGCGCCCCTGCGCGGGCTCGCCGAGCGGATGCGGGCCGAGCAGGGCGCCGCGGTGCCGGAGGCCGATCCCCTCGACGGCGGCGTCGCGGCCCGGCTCCTGCTGCTCCTCGAGACCCCCGGCCCGGCCACCGACCGCACCGCCTTCGTGTCGCGCGACAACCCGACCGGCACCGCCGCCAACCTCTTCCGCTTCCTGGCGTCCGCCGGGATCGACCGCGCCGACACCCTGATCTGGAACGCCGTGCCCTGGGTCATCCACGCGCCCGGCGCCCGCAACCGGGCCCCGCGCCCGGCCGAGATCCGGGCCGCGCGCCCCTACCTCGCGCCGCTCCTCGACCTGATGCCGGACCTCGCGGCCGTGGTGCTGTCGGGCCGGGTGGCGCAGGGCCTCGCCCCGACCCTGGCGCAGGCCCGGCCGGGCCTGCCCGTCGTCGCGATCCCGCACCCGAGCCCGACCTACGTCTGCACCAGCCCGGCCGTGGCCGAGCGGATCGCGCAGGGCCTCGCCGCGGCGGCCGGGATCCTGCGGGGGCGGGGCTGATCGCACCCCCCCCGCTCGGTCCGGCTGGTCAATCGGGCGGCAAGCGCCTAAATGCCGGTCGCGAGCGGGGCTCGGTCGGAGTGCCGCCGGGGGTTTTTCCGCGTGAGAGCGGCCGGTGGGCCGCGGTCTCCGGTGGAGACCAGCGGAGTCGGGCGCCGACGCGATGAATTTCGCCAAACAGGACGAGCACCTCGCCGACGCGGCGGCCACCGTGCCCCCCCGCGACGACGACCCGGCGGGCCAGGACCCGGGCAACCCGCCCGGCCTGAAGGAGGAGCGCCGCGCCCGGCGCCGGCGGCGCTACGCCTGGATCGGCACCGCCGCGAGCGTGATCCTGTTCACGATCTCGCTCGCCGTGCTGTGGAAGCTCGTCTCCACGGTGACCTGGGCGGAGCTGCGCACCGCCTTCCTGGCGGCGACGCCCGAGCAGGTCGGGCTCGCCGTGGTGCTGGTCGCAGTGAGCTACCTCTTCCTCACCTGCTACGACGCGCTCGCCCTGCGCCAGCTCAAGCTGAAGGTGCCCTACCGCACGACGGCGCTCGCCTCCTTCACGAGCTACGCGGTGAGCTTCAACCTCGGCTTCCCGCTGCTCACGGCCGGCACCGTGCGCTACTGGGTCTATTCCGGCCAGGGCCTCAGCCCCGGGCGCATCGCGGCGCTCACCATCGTGGCCGGCTTCACGTTCTGGCTCGGCATGGGGGCGGTGCTGGGCTTCAGCCTGATCCGCGAGGCCGAGCCGCTCGCGGGCCTCACCTACACGGGCGTGCTCCTCAACCAGGCGCTCGGGTTCGCTACCCTGGCGGTGGTGCTGGCCTACCTCGTCTGGGTCACGATCAAGCGCCGCAGCGTGCGGGTGCGGGGCTGGCGGCTCGAGCTGCCGGGCCTGACCCTGTCGCTGAGCCAGATGTTGATCGGCGCGGGCGACGTCTGCGCCGCGGCCGGCGTGCTCTACGTGCTGCTGCCGCAGGGGCACGGGATCAGCTTCGAGGCCTTCGTGGCGATCTACGTGCTCGCCGCCATGCTGGGGATCGCCAGCCACGCCCCCGGCGGCCTCGGGGTGTTCGAGGCCACCATCCTGCTGGCGCTCTCGGGCCTGCCGCGGGAATCGGTGCTGGGCGCGCTGCTCCTGTTCCGGGTCTGCTACTACCTGGTGCCGTTCGTGGTCGCCCTCGCGGCGCTCGGGGCCTACGAGATCGCCAAGCGGGTCCGCCTCACCCCGCGCGAGGCGCCCGACGACGATCCCGGCGAGCCCGACCCGGCCTCCTGACCCCGCGCCGCCATGCCTCCCCGCCCGCCCGGGACCGCATCCGGCGCCCCCGTCCCGGCCCGCCGGGCGGCGTGGCGCGGGGCCCTCGCCACGGGGGCGATCCTCCTCGCCGGCCTGTCCCTGGCGCGGGGCCCGGACGCCTGGACCGGCGCGCTCGCCCTCGCGGCGGTGCTCGCCGGCGGCCTGCTGGGCGCGCCCCGGCGCGGGGCCCCGGCGGTGCGGGCGGAGCCGGAGGCCCGGGCGCGCCACAGCCTCGCGGAGGCGCTCCTGGCCAACATCCCCGATCCCGTCATCCTGATCGACCGGCGCGCCCTCGTGATCGAGTCGAACGCGGCCGCCCGCGCCCTGCTGCCCTCCCTGCGCAACCGTCACCCGCTCTCCTTCGCGCTGCGCGATCCGGACGTTCTCGACGGCATCGAGCGGGTCCTGCGCACGGGCGAGCCGCTCAAGACCCTGTACGCCCCGCGGGTGCCGACGGAGCGGACCTTCGAGGTCCAGATCGGCGCCATGCAGGGCGAGGAGACCGGGCGGGCGGGCCAGCCCAACGTGGTCCTGTTCCTGCGCGACCTGACCTCGGCCAAGCGCCTGGAGGCCATGCGGGTCGACTTCGTGGCCAATGCCAGCCACGAGCTGCGCACGCCGCTCGCCTCGCTCCTCGGCTTCGTCGAGACCCTCCAGGGCCCGGCCCGCAACGATCCGGCGGCCCGGGAGCGCTTCCTCGCCATCATGCGGGTGCAGGCCCTGCGGATGACGCGGCTGATCGACGACCTCCTGTCGCTCTCGCGCATCGAATTGCGCGCCCACGTCCCGCCGACGCAGGCGGTCGAGGTGGTGCCGCTCGCCCGCCAGATCGTCGAGTCCCTCGGGGCGCTCGCCCGGGAGCGCGGCGTCGCCCTCGCGCTCGAGGCCGAGCCCGGCCCGCAGGTGCTGGGCGACCGGGACGAGATCCTGCGGGTGATCGAGAACCTCGTGGAGAACGCCGTCAAGTACGGCGGCGAGGGCGGCCGGGTGGAGGTCCGGGTCGCCCGCCTGCCCGGCCAGGAGGGCGGGCCGCCGCAGGTCGAGATCGCCGTGCGGGACGAGGGCCCGGGCATCGCGCCCGAGCACCTCCCGCGCCTGACCGAGCGCTTCTACCGGGTCGACGCCGCGTCGAGCCGCCAGCAGGGCGGCACCGGGCTCGGCCTCGCCATCGTCAAGCACATCCTCAACCGCCACCGCGGCCGGCTCCTCGTCGAGAGCGAGCCGGGCCGCGGCGCCACCTTCCGGGCGCTGATCCCGGCCCATGCGGGGCAGGCCGGACCGCCCGCCCCGCCGCCGGGGGGCTGAAGGCCCCGTCGCCGGGGCCAGTGGCCCCGTTCCCGGGCCCGGGGGCCTGTTGCCGGGGCCGATGGCCCCGGCCGGCCGGGCTCACGGGCAGGCCACCAGCACCCGGCCGGAATAGTCCGCCCCGGCGGCCGCCGCGGCGCCGGGCGTCCCGGTCGCCTCGCCGTCCGGGATGACCTGCTCGCCCTCCCGGGCCTCCCGGGCCGGGCGCGTCAGCCTGACGACGCAGTCCGGCGCCCCGGCGAGGCGGGCGGCGTCCGGGCCCGGCGCGAACCCGAAGGCGACGTAGAAGTCGGGATCGTCGATCCGGAGCAGCATCGCCCGGAGCGGGGCCGGGGGCGCCTGCGGGACCAGGGTGAAGTCCAGCGTGAGGCGGCCGTCGCGGTAGGTCGCCCGCGGCGACGGGCCGGCCGCGAGGGCGACCTCGCGCCCGTTGACCTTGGCGCTCGTGAAGAACGCCGTCTCCGCCATGGCCTCGAGGCGGGTGCGGGCGAGGTCCTCGAGCTTGTCGGGATCCGGCACGCCGTCGCGCCGGGAGTCGAGGTTCAGCACCGCGAAGGCCGAGTACTCGGGATCGAAGGTCCAGCTCTGGCGCAGCGCCACGAGGCTGCGGCGCGCGTCGAGCACCACCTCCGTCCGCGCCCGCACCCAGACGTGGGGATGCGCCAGCGCCGGGCCGGCCGCCCCGCACAGGACCGCACACGCCACCGCCGCCCGTCCGATCATGCCCGCCTCCGTCGCGCCGGTCCGTCTGGGCGAGGAGCGCGGCGAAACCATGTTCGGGCCGCAGGGCGGTCCGCCGGGCCGGGCCATACCGCGGACGGCCCGGCGCCCCCACATCGGGGTTGCGCCCCGCCCGCGGGGCGTCGCCGCGCGAGACCCCGACGATGACCGCTCCTGCCCGCCGCCTGACCCTGCCCGTCGAGGGCATGACCTGCGCCTCGTGCACCGGGCGGGTGGAGCGGGTGCTCGCCGGGGTGCCGGGCGTCAGCGGCGTCGCCGTCAACCTCGCCACCGGGCAGGCCACCCTCGACCTCGCGCCGGACAACGACCCGGGCGCCGTCGCCGAGGCGGTCCTGGACGCCGGCTTCACGGTGCCCGAGGCGACGACCGCGCTCTCGGTCGGGGGCATGACCTGCGCCTCCTGCGTCGGGCGCGTCGAGCGGGTGCTGCGGGCGGTGCCGGGCGTGCGGGACGCCAGCGCCAACCTCGCGACCGGCCGCGTCAGCGTGCGCCACCCGGCCGGCCTCGTCGCCGCGGCGGACCTCGAGCGGGCGGTGCGCGAGGCCGGCTACGTGCCGGGGCCCGCGCCGGCGCCGGCGGCGGGCCCCCCCGGCGGCGGCGCCGAGGCCGCGGCCCTGCGCCGCGACCTCGTCCTCTCGGCCGCGCTCGCCCTGCCGGTGGTCGTCCTCGACATGGCCGGCCACGGGCTCGGCGGGCACGATGCCTGGCCGGCGGCCTGGAGCGCCGGCCTCCAGGCCGTGCTGGCCACCCTGGTGCTGGCGGGGCCGGGCCGGCGCTTCTTCGCGCGCGGCGTGCCGGGCCTGCTGCGCGGGCACCCCGACATGAACGCCCTCGTCGCCCTCGGCACGGGCGCCGCCTACGGCTACTCCCTGGTCGCCACCCTGGCGCCGGACTGGCTGCCGGCCGGGTCGGCCCACGTCTACTTCGAGGCCTCGGTCGTCATCGTGACGCTGATCCTGCTCGGGCGCTTCCTCGAGGCCCGGGCCAAGGGGCGCACGGGCGCCGCCATCGCGCGCCTCGTCGGGCTCTCGCCGGCGACCGCCCTCCTGCTGCGGGACGGCGCCGAGACCCCGGTGCCGACCGGCGACCTGAGGCCCGGCGACCGGATCCGGGTCCGGCCGGGCGAGCGCCTGCCGGCCGACGGCCGCGTCGTCGAGGGCGCGTCCCGGATCGACGAGAGCATGCTCACGGGCGAGCCGGTGCCGGTGGCGCGGCGCGCGGGCGACGCCGTGACGGGCGGCACCGTCAACGGGACCGGCAGCCTCACGGTGGCGGTCGAGCGGGTCGGCTCCGACACGGTGCTGGCCCGGATCGTCCGCCTGGTCGAGGCCGCCCAGGGCGGGAAGCTCCCGATCCAGGCGGCGGTCGACCGCGTCACGGGCTGGTTCGTCCCCGCCGTGATCGCCCTCGCCGCCGCCACGTTCCTGGCCTGGCTCGCCCTCGGCCCGAGCCCGGCGCTCGGCCCCGCCCTCGCCAGCGCCATCGCGGTCCTGATCATCGCCTGCCCGTGCGCCATGGGGCTCGCCACCCCGACCTCGATCATGGTCGGCACCGGGCGGGCCGCCGAGCGCGGGGTGCTGTTTCGCGACGGCGCCGCGCTCCAGGCCCTCGACGGCGTGCGGGTGGTGGCCTTCGACAAGACCGGCACCCTCACGCTGGGGCGCCCGGCCCTGACCGACCTCGTCCCGGCGCCCGGCCAGGATGCGGACGCGGTCCTGGCCGACGCGGCCGCCCTGGAGGCGCATTCCGAGCATCCCCTCGGCCGCGCCATCGTGGCGGCCGCCGCGGCGCGTGGGCTCGTCCTGCCCCCCGTGGCGGCGTTCGAGGCGGCGGCGGGGTTCGGCATCGCCGGGCGGGCCGGCGGCCGGGCGGTGGCGGTCGGGGCGGCCCGCCACATGGCCCGCCTCGGCCTCGACGTCGCCCCCTTCGCGGCGCAGGCCGCGCGCCTCGCCGAGGCCGGCCGCTCGCCCCTCTACGTCGCCCGCGACGGCGCGCTCGCGGCGATGCTGGCGGTGTCCGACCCGGTGAAGCCCGGCGCGGCCGAGGCCGTGCGCGGCCTGCGGGCGCGCGGGCTCGCCGTCGCCCTCGTCACGGGCGACGACCGCCGCACCGCCGAGGGCGTGGCCCGGGCCCTCGGCATCGCCCGGGTCCTGGCCGAGGTGCTGCCGGAGGGCAAGCTCGCGGCGGTGCGGGAGCTGCGGGCGGCGCACGGGCCGGTCGCCTTCGTGGGCGACGGCATCAACGACGCCCCGGCGCTCGCCGAGGCGGATGTCGGCCTCGCCCTCGGCACCGGCACCGACGTCGCCGTCGAGAGCGCCGACGTGGTGCTGATGGCGGGCGACCCGGGCGGCGTCGCGACAGCCCTGGCGCTCTCCCGCGCGGTGATGCGCAACATCCGCCAGAACCTGTTCTGGGCCTTCGCCTACAACGCTGCGCTCATCCCGGTCGCCGCCGGCCTGCCCGCCGCCCTCGGCGGGCCGGCGCTCTCGCCCGTGCTGGCGGCGGGCGCCATGGCGCTGTCGAGCGTGTTCGTGGTCGGGAACGCCCTGCGCCTGCGCCGGGCCTGAGGCCGCCCAGGCGCCCCCCGGGGAGCGTCCCGGCTCACGCCACCGCGTCGGCGGTCCCGGGCGCCAGCCGGCCCTCCTGCACGGCGTGGCACGCGACGCCGTCGCGGAAGGCCGGCACCTCGGCCCGGCAGCGCACGTTCGCGAACGGGCAGCGGGGGTGGAAGGTGCAGCCGGAGGGCGGGTTGATCGGGTTCGGGATCTCCCCCTGCACGGGCACGCGCTGGCGGCCGACATGGGCGAGGTCCGGCACCGCGTCGAGCAGCATGCGGGTGTAGGGGTGCTTCGGCGCCGTGAACAGCGCCCGCCCGGGCCCGACCTCGACGAGGCGGCCGAGATACATCACGCCGATCCGGCTCGCCATGTGGCGCACCACCGCGAGGTTGTGGCTGATGAACAGGTAGGTCAGGCCGAGGCGGTCCTGGAGGTCGCGCATCAGGTTGAGGATCTGCGCCTGCACCGAGACGTCGAGGGCGGAGGTCGGCTCGTCGGCGACCAGGAAGTCCGCCTCGGAGGCGAGCGCCCGCGCGATGGCGATGCGCTGGCGCTGGCCGCCCGAGAAGGCGTGGGGGTAGCGCCGGCCGTCGTCCGGATGCAGGCCCACCAGGGTCAGGAGCTCGCCGATCCGGGCCTGGACCGCGCGCTCGCCCTCGATCAGCCCGAAGGCCCGGATCGGCTCGGCGACGATCCGGTCGACCCGCCAGCGCGGGTTCATCGAGGCGTAGGGGTCCTGGAAGATCATCTGGATGCGCCGGCGCAGGGCCCGGCGCTCCGCCGCCCGGCGCGGATCGGTCATCGAGACGCCCGCGATCGTGACCTCGCCGGCGGAGGGCGCCAGCAGCCCCACCACCATCCGGGCCACCGTCGACTTGCCCGAGCCCGACTCGCCCACGATCGCCAGGGTCTCGCCCCGCGGCATCGTGAACGAGACGTCGTCGACCGCCCGCAGGAACTGGCGCGGCTGGCGCTCGATCACGCGGTTGAGCCAGGGGCGCGAGACGTCGAACAGGCGCCGCAGGTTCCGCACCTCGACGTAGTCGGCCTGATCGGGCGCGGTCATGCGGCGGCCTTTCCGGGCTCGTCGTAGAGGTGGCAGGCGACGCGGTGGGAGCCGACCGCGAGGGGCTCCGGGCGGTCGACCGTGCAGCGCGCGAACGCGCGCGGGCAGCGCGGGTTGAAGGCGCAGCCCGGCGGGATCGCCGAGAGCCGGGGCATGGCGCCGGGGATCTGCGCCAGGCGGTCGGCATCGTGCGCCAGGGTCGGGATCGCGCCCATCAGGCCCTGGGCGTAGGGGTGGAGCGGGTCGCCGACCACGGCGGCGACCGGGCCGATCTCGGCGACGCGGCCGGCATACATCACCGCCACCCGGTCGGCGGCCTCGGCGATCACCCCCATGTCGTGGGTGATCAGCATCACGGCAGTGCCGTGGTCGCGGCCGAGCCGCTTCAGGAGCGTGATGATCTGGGCCTGGACCGAGACGTCGAGGGCCGTGGTCGGCTCGTCGGCGATGATCAGCTCCGGCTCGGCCGCGAGGGCGAGGGCGATCACGACGCGCTGGCGCATGCCCCCCGAGAACTCGTGCGGGAAGCCGTCGATGCGCCGCTCGGGCGCCGGGATGCCGACCTCGGCCAGGAGGTCGACCGCCCGCTGGCGGGCCGCCCTGGCGGAGAGGTCGGTGTGGGTGCGGATGGTCTCCTCGATCTGCCGGCCGACCCGGTAGAGGGGATTGAGGCTCGTCAGCGGGTCCTGGAAGATCATGCCGATGCGGCGGCCCCGCACGCGCCGCATCGCCTCGGGCGGCAGGTCGTCGATGCGCTCGCCCCCGAGGCGGATCTCGCCGCCGGCGATGCGGCCGGGCGGGTCGATGAGCCCGATCACCGCCGAGCCGGTGACGGACTTGCCGGCCCCCGACTCGCCGACGACGCCCAGCACCTCGCCGCGGCCGATGGCGAAGGAGACGCCGTCGATGGCGGTGAGCACGCCGCGGCGGGTGGCGAACTCGACCCGGAGGTCGCGGACCGAGAGGACGGGTTCGGTCATCGGGGCGTCCCCCGTCTGGGTTCGGGTCATTGCAGCTTCGGGTTCAGGGCGTCGCGCAGCCAGTCGCCCAGGAGGTTGATGGCGAGGACGAGGCCGGCGAGGGCGAGGCCCGGGAAGGCGACGATCCACCACTCCCCCGAGAACAGGAAGCGGTTGCCGGTGCGGATGAGCGTGCCGAGGGACGGCATGGTCTCGGGCAGGCCGGTGCCGAGGAACGACAGGGTCGCCTCGGTGATGATCGCGAGGGCGAGGTTGATGGTCGCGATGACGAAGACCGGGCCGGTGACGTTCGGCAGGATGTGGCGGGTGAGGATCACCGGGGCCGAGAGGCCGATGAGCCGGCCGGCCTGGACGTAGTCCTTGTTCTTCTCGACCATCACCGAGCCGCGCACGGTGCGGGCGTACTGGACCCAGAACGAGAGGCCGATGGCGAGGACGATGAGGGCGATCTGGGCGTTGGCGTCCATGTGGCCGCCGAGGGCCGCCTTGGCGACGCCGTCGACGATGAGGGCGATCAGAATCGCCGGGAAGGTGAGCTGCACATCCGCGACCCGCATGATCGCGGTGTCGACCCAGCCCCCCGCGTAGCCGGCCACGAGCCCGAGGCCGATGCCGATGAGCCCCGACACCGCGACGCCGAGGACGCCGACGATCAGCGACAGGCGCATCCCGTAGAACACCGCCGAGAGCACGTCCCGGCCCTGGTCGTCGGTGCCGATCCAGAACGGCGCCTGGCCGTCGCCCGCCCAGATCGGCGGCAGGTTCGCGTTCATCAGCTCGAGCTGGGCCGGGTCGTAGGGGTTCTGCGGCGAGATCCAGGGCGCCAGGAGCGCGAGGGCGAAGAACAGCACGGTCGCCGCGAAGGCCGCCATGGCGAGCCGGGAGCGGCGGAAGCTCGCGAGGAGGTCGGAATCGAGGAAGCGGGCGAGGCGCGAGGGCGGGGGACCGGCCTCGGGCGCCAGCCCGGCGGGGGCGGAGGTGGCCATCGGGGTGGGTGTCGCTCCTGTGATCAGGCCGCGCGCCGCACCGAGAGGCGCAGGCGCGGGTCGACGACGGTGTAGAGCAGGTCGACCACGAGGTTGATCGAGACGAAGATCAGCGCGACGAGCAGCAGGTAGGCGGCCATGATCGGCACGTCGACGTTCTGCACCGCCTGCACGAACAGCAGGCCCATGCCGGGCCACTGGAACACCGTCTCGGTGATGATCGAGAAGGCGATGATCGAGCCGAGCTGCAACCCCGCCACGGTGATCACCGGCACGAGCGTGTTCTTCAGCGCGTGGCCGAAATGGATCGACCGGGTGGTGAGCCCGCGGGCGCGGGCGAAGCGGATGTAGTCGGTGCGCAGCACCTCCAGCATCTCGGCCCGCACCAGCCGCATGATCAGCGTCATCTGGAACAGCCCGAGCGTGATCGAGGGCAGGACGAGGGCGCGCAGGCCCGACGCGGTGAGGAAGCCGGTGGTCCACCAGCCGAGCCGCACCGTGTCGCCGCGGCCGTAGGAGGGCAGCCAGCCGAGGGTGACCGAGAACAGGAAGATCAGCAGGATGCCGATCAGGAAGGTCGGCAGCGAGACGCCCACGAGGGAGACCGCCTGGAGCAGCTTGGCGAGGGCGCCGTCGCGGTGGAGCGCCGAGTACACCCCCATCAGGATGCCCACCACGAGGGCGAACACCGTCGCGCAGAGCGCCAGCTCGAGGGTGGCCGGCATGCGCTCGGCGAGGAGCGTCGAGACCGGCTGGCGGAACTGGTAGGAATTGCCGAACCGGCCCCGCAGCGCGTTGCCGGCGTAGCGGGCGAACTGCACCAGGACCGGGTCGTCGAGCCCGAGGCTCTGCCGGATCTGGAGCCGCTCGGCGTAGGGCGTGTCGGGGGCGACGAGCTGGTTCACCGGGTCGCCGGCGAAGCGGAACATCGCGAAGGCGATCAGCCCGACCGCGAGCAGAACCCCGACGGATTGCAGCACGCGGCGGAGGATGAAGGCGAGCATGGGGGCTTCGTGTCTTTTCTGCTTCGCGTGCGGCCTCCCCGCCGCGGGGAGGCCGTCCGGGGTCGGCCGGTGCGGCGCGGGCGCCCGTCTCCGGGGGCGGGGCCCGCTTCTCTGGTTCCTCGGGGGCTCAGGGCTCCTTGGAGACCCAGAACAGCATCATCTGGTTGTCGGCCCGGGGCACCAGCTTGACCTTCTTCGACACGCCCCAGGCCAGGGCCTGCTGGTGCAGCGGGATGTAGCCCCAGTCGGCCTGGACGACGTCGTAGGCCTGCTTGATCATCAGGTTGCGGGCCTCCTGGTCGGTCTCGCGCTCGATCCTGTCGGCCAGGGCATCCACCTTCGGGTTGCAGTAATTGCCGAGGTTGGTCGTGCCGCGGGGCGAGGCGAGGTCGTTCCGGCAGCCGGTGATCTCGTACAGGATGTTGTGCGAGTCCATCGAGGACGGGGTCCAGCCGAGCAGGTAGAAGGCGGTGTCGTAGGCCGGCTTCAGGATCTTGGCGAAGTACTTCGCCTTGGGCTGGGCCAGGAGCGACACCTTGATGCCGGCGCGGGCGAGCATCGAGGTGATGGCCTGGCAGATCGCCTCGTCGTTGACGTAGCGGTCGTTCGGGCAGTCGAGCGGCACCTCGAAGCCGTTCGGGTAGCCGGCCTCGGCCAGGAGCGCCTTGGCGCGGTTCGGGTCGTAGGCGGGGCGCTTGAACTCGCCCGCCAGCGGGAACAGCGGCGGTGCGATCAGCAGGGAGGCCGCGGCCGCCTGCCCGCGCATCACGCGCTTGACGATCGCGTCCTCGTCGATGGCGCGGTAGAACGCCTCGCGCACCCGCACGTCCTTGAACGGGTTCTTGCCCTTGACGTTCGAGCCCTTGAGCTCGGCGCTCGCCTGGTCCATGCCGAGGTAGATCGTGCGCAGCTCGGGCGCGTTGACCACCACGGCGTTCGGGCTGCCGCTGACGCGGCTCTGGTCCTGGAGCGGGACGGGGTCGACCCAGTCGACCTCGCCCGACAGCAGCGCGGCGACCCGGGTGGCGTCGTTCTGGATCGTCGTGAAGATCGCCTCGTCGATGTTCGACTCGACCTTGCCCCAGTAGCCCGGGAACTTCCTGAACACCGTGCGCACGCCGGGCTGGTGCTCGGTGATGACGAACGGGCCGGTGCCGTTCTCGTGCAGGGCGGCGTAGCTCGGCGTCGAGGCCGAGACCGGGGTCGGCTTCGTGGCGTCGTTCTTCTCGGCCCAGGCCTTCGACATGATGTACCAGCCGCCGAACTGGTACAGGGCGATGGGGTTGGGGTTCTTCAGCACCATGTCGACGGTGTTGGCGTCGACCTTCACGAAGGTGGCGTCGGCCGGGACGTTGGTCTGGAAGTTCGAGCCCGGGGCCCGCACGCGCTCGGCCGAGAAGATCACGTCGTCGGCCGTGAACGGCGTGCCGTCGTGGAACGTGACGTTCTTGCGCAGGTGGAAGCGGTAGCGGGTCGGCTCCGGGGTCTCCCAGGACTCGGCCAGCCCCGGGGCCAGCTTCAGGTCCTTGTCGCGGGTCACGAGCGACTCGTAGACCGCGCCGTGCGCCGCGATGGTGAACGTTTCCTTGAGGGTGTAGGGATCGAGGGACTTCAGGTCGCCCTGGAAGGCGAACCGGAAGGTGTTGGCGGCCGAGGCCGGGGCGGCGCCGAGCGCCGCCGCGACGGCGGAGGCGGCGGCGAGGCTCTTCAGCAGCGAACGGGGCTTCACCAAGGACATCGACGAACGGGCTCCCAGGATACGCGAGCGGCCAGTACAGCATTGTCCCGCGCCGCGTGCACGGCCCGTGACGGAAAAACGCATCGGTTTCAAGACCCTCCGCGGTCGCGGGAGCGACCCGGAGGGAGCGGCCGGCCGGACGCCTTGGACACGACGCGCGCGGGCGTGTCCAGCCTTCCCGGCCCGGCCGCCGTGGCAAGACGCAGGCCACCCGGCGGGCGGGCGCGCCGGGCCATGCGCTGGGCGCCGGGCGCCCGCGGAGGGCGCGGGCAAAGAGTTGACCGGGGCACCGGTCTCCGGCTTGCTTCGCGCCCCATATCCCAGCAGCCCATCGCCACCCCACGAGCCGTCCATGCCCGTCATCAACCGCATCGCCGCCCTCGCCGACGAGATCACCGCCTGGCGCCGGGACTTCCACCAGAATCCCGAGCTGCTGTTCGCGGTCGACCGCACCGCCGGCCTCGTGGCCGAGCGCCTCAGGGCCTTCGGCTGCGACGAGGTGGTGACGGGCCTCGGCCGCACCGGGGTCGTGGGCGTGATCCGCGGCCGCAGCGGCGCCTCGGGCAAGGTCGTGGGCCTGCGCGCCGACATGGACGCGCTGCCCATCCAGGAGGCAACCGACGTGCCCCACCGCTCGACGGTGCCGGGCAAGATGCACGCCTGCGGGCACGACGGGCACACCGCGATGCTGCTCGGGGCCGCCAAGTACCTGGCGGAGACCCGCAACTTCGACGGCACCGCAGTGGTGATCTTCCAGCCCGCCGAGGAGGGCGGCGCCGGCGGCGACGCCATGGTCAAGGACGGGCTCATGGAGCGCTTCGGCATCCAGGAGGTCTACGGGCTGCACAACAAGCCGGGCCTGCCCCTCGGCAGCTTCGCGATCCGGCCGGGCCCGATCATGGCGGCGGCCGACCGCTTCACCATCACGATCGAGGGCCGGGGCGGGCACGCCGCGGCCCCGCACGAGTGCATCGACACCGTGCTGGTGGCCGCCCACGTCGTCACGGCGCTGCAATCGATCGCCGCGCGCAACGTCGATCCCCTCGCCTCCGCGGTGGTCTCCGTCACCACCGTCCGGGCGGGCGACGCCTTCAACGTGATCCCGCAGACGGCGCTCCTCAACGGCACCGTGCGCACCCTCTCGGAGGCGACCCGCGACCTGTGCGAGGCGCGCATGGGGCTCATCGCCCAGAACGTCGCGGCCGCCTTCGGCGCCACGGCCCGGACCGAGTACGGCCGCGGCTACCCGGTCACCGACAACCACCCCGACCAGGCCGCCTTCATGGCCGACGTCGCCGCCGAGGTCGCCGGCGAGGCGGCGGTCGAGCGGGCGGTCAACCCGATGATGGGCGCCGAGGACTTCTCCTACATGCTGGAGAAGCGGCCCGGCGCCTACATCTTCCTCGGCACCGGCGAGGGCGCCGGCCTGCACCACCCGGCCTACGACTTCAACGACGCGGCCACGCCCTACGGCGTCTCGCTCTGGGCCCGGATGATCGAGCGGGCCATGCCGGCGTGAGCCGGGAGGCGGCGGCGCGCACGGGAGCGCGCCGGCCGGGATGCTCGTCGCCTCGCGCGACGAACCCGGCGCGGCCGAGGCCGGCCCTCGATCCGCAGGCATCGCCGGACGCGAGGTCCTGCGACGGGCCGAGCAGCCCGTGGGCGCCGCCTCAGAGGTCGAAGCTCACGCCCTGCGCGAGCGGCAGGGTGCGGCCGTAATTGATCGTGTTGGTGGCCCGGCGCATGTAGGCCTTCCAGGCGTCCGAGCCGGCCTCGCGGCCGCCGCCGGTCTCCTTCTCGCCCCCGAAGGCGCCGCCGATCTCGGCGCCCGAGGGGCCGATGTTGACGTTGGCGATGCCGCAATCGGAGCCCGCCGCCGACAGGAAGGTCTCGGCCTCGCCGAGATCCCGGGTGAAGATCGACGAGGAGAGGCCGGCCGCCACGGCGTTCTGGGCCGCCACCGCCTCCTCGAGCGTGCGGTAGCGCGTCACGTACAGGATCGGCGCGAAGGTCTCGCGGCGCATGGGGCCGGCCTGCTCGGGCATCTCGGCCAGGGCCGGCCGGACGTAGGCGGCGGCCTCGCCGCGGATGTCGCGCAGGCGCTCGCCGCCGTGGACGGTGCCGCCGATCGCCCGCGCCTCGTCGAGGGCCCGGGCCATGCCGTCGGCCGCGGCCGTGTCGATCAGCGGCCCGACGAGCGTCGCGGGGTCGCGCGGGTCGCCGATGCGCACCGTGCCGTAGGCCGCCTTCAGGCGCGGCACCAGGACGTCGTAGACGCTCTCGTGCACGAAGAGCCGGCGCAGGGTGGTGCAGCGCTGCCCGGCCGTGCCCATCGCCGAGAAGGCGATGGCCCGCAGCGCCAGGTCGAGGTCGGCGGAGGGCGCCACGATCGCCGCGTTGTTGCCGCCGAGCTCGAGGATCGTCCGGGCGAAGCGCTGGGCGAGCCGCGGCGCCACCTGCCGGCCCATGGCGGTCGAGCCCGTGGCCGAGACCAGGGCCACGCGCTCGTCCTCGACGAGGCGCTCGCCGAGCGCCCGCCCGCCGATCAGGACCTGGAGCAGGCCGGCGGGCGCGTCGGCGCCGAAGCGCGCGAGGGCCCGGCCGGCGAGCGCCTGCACGGCGAGGGCCGTGAGGGGCGTCTTCTCCGACGGCTTCCAGATCACGGGGTCGCCGCACACGAGGGCGAGGGCCGCGTTCCACGACCAGACCGCCACCGGGAAGTTGAAGGCCGTGATCACCCCGCAGATTCCGAGGGGGTGCCAGACCTCCATCATCCGGTGGTCGGGCCGCTCGGTCGCGATGGTGAGGCCGTGGAGCTGGCGCGAGAGGCCGACCGCGAAGTCGCAGATGTCGATCATCTCCTGCACCTCGCCGAGGCCCTCGGACAGGATCTTGCCCGCCTCCAGGGTGACGAGGCGCCCGAGGTCGTCCTTGGCGGCGCGCAGTTCCTCGCCGAGGAGGCGGACGAGCTCGCCCCGTCGCGGCCCCGGCACCCGGCGCCATGCGAGGAACGCCTCCGCGGCCCGGCCGACGGCCGCCTCGGCCTCCGCCCGGGTGGTCTCGCGCAGGCCCGCCACGACGCCGCCGTCGATGGGCGAGCGGGCCGGCATGCCGTCCTCCGAGAAGACGGTGTCCGGAACGCCGAGCCGCTCCAGCACGGCGAGCGCGTCGTCGCGCACGGACAGGACGGTCGGGGCCATCGCGAGAATCTCCTGGGGGTCGGGCGGCCCCGCGCGAGGGTCTCGCGGGAGCGGGCGGCGGGCCGGGGCGAGGGCGCCCGGCCCGGGAACGCGGGAGGGCTCGCCCTCAGGCCGCCTTCCGCTTCGGGCTGATCAGCTTGCGGTTGATCAGGACCTCGGCGATCTGCACGGTGTTGAGGGCCGCGCCCTTGCGCAGGTTGTCCGAGACGCACCAGAACGACAGGCCGTTCTCGACCGTGATGTCCTCGCGGATGCGCGAGACGTAGGTCGCGTCCTCCCCGGCCGCCTCGTGGGGGGTGATGTAGCCGCCCGGCTCGCGCTTGTCGTCCACCAGCACGCCGGGCGCCGAGCGCAGGATCTGCGTCGCCTCCTTGGCCGAGAGCGGGCGCTCGAACTCGACGTTCACCGCCTCCGAGTGGCCGATGAACACCGGCACGCGCACGCAGGTCGCCGTCAGCTTGATCTTGGGGTCGAGCATCTTCTTCGTCTCGGCCACCATCTTCCACTCTTCCTTGGTGGAGCCGTCCTCCATGAAGACGTCGATGTGCGGGATGACGTTGAAGGCGATGCGCTTGGTGAACTTCTGCACCCGGACCTCGCCGGCCGTGAACACCGCCCGGGTCTGGTTGAACAGCTCGTCCATCCCCTCCTTGCCGGCGCCGGAGACGGACTGGTAGGTCGCCACCACAACCCGCCTGATCGTGGCGGCGTCGTGGAGCGGCTTCAGGGCCACCACGAGCTGGGCGGTGGAGCAGTTCGGGTTGGCGATGATGTTCTTCCGGGAGAAGCCCACGACCGCGTCGGCGTTCACCTCGGGCACGATCAGCGGCACGTCCAAATCGTACCGGAAGGCCGACGAGTTATCGATGACGACGCAGCCCTGGGCGCCGATGCGGGGCGACCATTCCTTCGAGGTCTCGCCGCCCGCCGACATCAGGCACAGGTCGGTGTCGGAGAAGTCGTACTGGTCCAGGGCCTGGACCTTCAGGGTCCGGTCGCCGAAGGAGACCTCCTGGCCGAGGCTGCGGCGGGAGGCGAGCGCCACCACGGTGTCGGCCGGGAAGGCGCGCTCGGCCAGGATGTCGAGCATCTCGCGGCCTACATTGCCGGTGGCTCCGACGACGGCAACCTTGTAACCCATCTGTCCTGCTCCAGTTCGGATCGTGCTCCTCCCCGGAGATCGTCAGGCGGGCTCGACGCGGAGCCCGGCCTCCGTCCGCCGCGGACGGGGAGGGGATCCGAGGACGACGCGAGGCTGTCAGCCGGCGGTGAACGCCGTCAGGGCTTTGCGTTTCGTCGTGGTCGACGCAGGCCGCATGGCGCGGTCAGTCCTCGGGATGGCATCCACCAGATGGGATGCGCGAGCCTCGCCAGCAACAGCGCGCCGCACGCGATCTGTCAAGGGGCCGGAGCGCCGGGCCGGCGACAGATTCGCGGCCGCGTCACGCCCGCCCCGGCCCGGCTTAACGCCTCCTCCACCATGATCCCGGGAAGCCGGGGAGAACGCGGGCGCCGCGAACGGAATCGCGAAAATTCGATGCGATTCCGGTCCCGTCGCGGCCGTGCCGGGCCGCCGTGACGGACGGGAGACGAGCCGTGACGCTCAGGCCTGACTTTGACGACGCGGCCCTCACGCGGGCCGGACGGCGCCTCGCCCGGGACCTCGGCCCGGCCGGGCCGCGCCCGCTGCCCCTGGCGCCGCCGCGCCGGCGCGGCCGCTCCCTGCGGCGCACCCTGGCGGCGGCGGGCGCGGTCGCGCTCCTGAGCGTGCTCGCGAGCGAGCGGCGCCTCGCCGATCCGGCGCCCGCCCGGGGCGCCTTCGTGCCGCGCTACTCGGCCGGCTCCGTCGCGCCCCCCGCCTGGACCGAGGTCGCGGCCGACCGCTACCGCCTGGCCGGCGCCGATGCCGGCGCCGGTGCCGACGCGGTCGCGTCGGCGCGCACGCAGGCGGGACTGCGCGAGGATATCCTCACCGCCGGCACGTTCGACGTCGTCGAGGCCCCGTTCCTGCGCCTCGTCGCCACCGAGGCGGCGGGGACGGACGGGGAGGGGAGCCTGTTCGTCGTCCTGGCCCGCCGCGCCGCGGACGCGGGCGGCCTCGCGGTCGTTCGGACGAGCGAGCGCGGGCAGGTGGAGAGCCGCCTGGGCGCCGTCGAGACCATCGATGCCGTCCTGGGCGGGACCGGGGGCACCCGCGCCTGCACGGCGTTCCGGGTCGCCGGCGCGCCGGTCCGGATCGACGGCTGGCTCTGCGCGCCGCTCGGGCAACTCCCCGAGCCGCGGGCGGTGGCCTGCGCGGTCGACCGCCTGAGCGCCCTGCCGGGCGCGGTCCTGCCCGGGGCCGCGACCGCCCTGACGGCGCGGCCCGCGCGGGCGGCCTGCCTGCCCGAGGAGCCGGCCACGACCGCGGCGGTCCCGGCCGCGGCGGCGGGCAAGGCGGCGCCGGCCGGGCGGATCCGGAAGAATGCGGCGAGAGTGCGGCGCTCGCGAGAAGCTTCGCCGTGAATCGGAACCTCGGCCGCACTTGCACGTCTTCCATACGAGAGGCGCCGCCGTTTCCTTAAGAAACCCGGCGCTACCCTGGCGAAGTTCACCAAAGGTGCGTCATGCGCGTCCACACTCTCGCCCTGACCGGGCTTCTCTCCCTCGCGGCCTTCGGTGCCGGCACGGCCGCCTCGCAGGCGCAGGACGGCTACGTCATCCGCAGCTACCGCGGCGGCGACGGCCTGGCGATCCGGGTCCGCCCGCGCAGCTGGCTCGACGCCGGCAACGTGGTGGAGGCGAATGCCGGCTCGGTGAGCAACCCCGCCACCAACCCGCACTTCATCACGGCCTCGTACCTGAACTCGCCGCCCTACATCAGCCAGCGCGAGCGCTGGGGCGGCGCCGGGATCCTGCCCGACCCGATCACCAACGGCCCGTTCATCGGCGCGCGGCGCTCGTCCGTCACGGTCGACCTGTCGGCGGTCGACTACCTCGACCCGACCTCGCCGCTCTCCCGCGCCCGCGGCTACTGAGGGCCGCGAAGCGGACCGGCCCGGGGACGATGCGGCACGGCGCGGGCCCCGGGAGGGGCCCGTTTCCGCGTCCGGCGGGCGCCGCATTGTGCCCGGCGCCCGCCCGCGGCCTCACCGCGCCGGGGCGTCGAGCTCCCGCAGGATGGCCTCGCCCATCTCGGCCGTGCCGACGGCGTTGACCCCCGGGCCCGCGATGTCGCGCGTGCGCGTGCCCGCCGCGAGCGTCCGGGTGATCGCCCCCTCGAGGAGGTCGGCCGCCTCGACGAGCCCGAAGGAGTAGCGCAGCGCCATGGCGAGCGAACCGATCATCGCGATCGGGTTGGCGAGGTTCTGGCCCGCGATGTCCGGGGCCGAGCCGTGGACCGGCTCGTAGAGGGCGCGGCGCGTCCCGTTCTCGACCGCCCCGAGGGAGGCCGAGGGCAGCATCCCGAGGGAGCCGGTGAGCATCGCGGCCACGTCCGACAGGATGTCGCCGAAGAGGTTGTCGGTCACCAGCACGTCGTACTGCTTGGGATTGCGCACGAGCTGCATGGCGCAGTTGTCGGCGAGGACGTGCTCCAGCCCGACATCCGGGAACTGCTCGGCGTGGACGCGGGTGACCACCTCTTTCCAGAGCACGCCCGACTTCATCACGTTGTGCTTCTCGGCCGAGGCGACCCGGTTGCGGCGCTTGCGGGCGAGGTCGAAGGCCACCGCCGCGATGCGCTCGATCTCCCCCGAGGTGTAGACCTGGGTGTCGACGGCGCGCTTCTGGCCGTCCTCGAGGGTCACGATCTCCTTCGGCTCGCCGAAATACACGCCCCCGGTCAGCTCGCGGACGATGACGATATCGAGCCCCTCGACCAGCTCGCGCTTGAGCGCCGAGGCGTCGGCGAGCGCCGGGTAGCAGATCGCCGGCCTGAGGTTGGCGAACAGGCCGAGGTCCTTGCGCAGGCGCAGGAGGCCCGCCTCGGGGCGCCGGGCGTAGGGCACGCCCGCCCATTTCGGCCCGCCGACGGCGCCGAACAGCACCGCGTCGGCGGCCTTGGCGCGCCCGAGGGCGTCCTCGCTCAAGGGCACGCCGTGGGCGTCGAGGGCCGCGCCGCCGACGAGGTCGGTCTCGGTCTCGAAGGCGGCGACGCCCGCGCGGGTGAGCCAGCCGAGGACCTTCGACACCTCGCGCATCACCTCGGGGCCGATGCCGTCGCCCGGCAGGAGCAGGATCTTGTGAGTCGCCATGGGGATCTCGGTGCGGGTTTGCGGGAGGGCGGGGCCCGGAACCCGGGCTCCCGGGAGCGCCGGGTCTCGCGCCCAGGTCTTGCGCTCAGGTCTTGCGCTCAGGTCTTGCGCGCCACCGTGAAGCGGGCCGCCTCGCGCAGGGTGGCGGCGGCCTCGCCCCAGGGCGCCAGCGCCGCCTCGCACACGCCGACCAGGCGCTCGCACTCGGCCCGCGCCCCGTCGAGGCCGAGGCGGTCGACCAGGGTCGCCTTGCCGGCGTCCTTGTCCTTGCCGGTGCGCTTGCCCATGGCCTCCGAGGAGGCCTCGCGGTCCAGGATGTCGTCGGCCACCTGGAAGGCCTGGCCGAGCGCGCGCCCGTAGGCCAGGAGCGCGGCGCGCTCCTGCGGGGCGGCGCCGCCCACCAGCGCCCCGGCATCGACCGAGAAGGCCAGGATCGCGCCGGTCTTCATGGCCTGGAGCTGGAGCGTCGCCTCGACGTCGAGGCTCGCCGGGCCGAAGCGCCCCTCCGCGCCGAGGTCGAGGAGCTGCCCGCCCACCATGCCGCCGAGGCCCGAGGCCCGGGCGAGCCCGAGCACCAGCTCGGCCCGGATCCCCGGATCGGGCTGCCAGGCCGGGTCGGCCAGGATCTCGAAGGCGAGGGTCTGGAGGGCGTCGCCGACCAGGATCGCGGTCGCCTCGTCGTAGGCCTTGTGCACCGTGGGCTTGCCCCGGCGCAGGTCGTCGTCGTCCATGGCCGGGAGGTCGTCGTGGACGAGGGAGTAGCAGTGGACGAGCTCGACGCCGGCCCCCGCCGCGAGCGCCCCCGGATAGGCCCCGCCGAGCATGCGGGCGGTCTCGATGGCGAGGAAGGGCCGCAGGCGCTTGCCGCCCCCCAGCACGGCGTGGCGCATCGCCTGCATCAGCCGGGGCGGCCGGGCGATCTCGCCGTCCTGCGCGGCGTCGCCGAGGCGCTCGGCGAGGTAGGCCTCGACGGCGTCGGCGACCGCCGTGAGGCGCGCCGTGAAATCGCCGCCGTCGGGGTAGCCGATGGTGCCCGGAGTCCCGAGATTATCCTGGGGACGGCCCGGCTTCGTGGCCTGCTGAGCCCGCGTTGACTGCATTGTGGAGGCCTCGGTCGAGGAGGTGCCGCTGGCATCAGGGCACGGCATGAGGAGGGACGGATTCAGGAGCCGCGCGCCACGGCGGACCGCGACGGGGGCTCGGGCGGCGGCCGGTCGCAGCCGCTCTCCGGGCTCGTGCCGTTGGGCGCGCCGCCCGACCGCACCCGCTGGCGCCGCGTGATTCGCGCCGTCCTGCTGCTGCCCGTCATGGCGGTCGCCCTCGTGCTGGCCCTGGCGCTCGTCTATCGCGCGGTGACCCCGCCCTCAACCCTGATGCTCGGCCGTTGGGCGACGCTCCGGCCGGTTGCGCGCGAGGTCGTGCCCCTGGCGGGCGTCGCGCCGGCCCTGGTGCAGGGCGTGATCGCCTCGGAGGACCAGCGCTACTGCCTGCACGACGGCGTCGACTGGGACGCGCTCTGGAGCGTGGTCGACGACGAGGACGGCCCGAGCCGCGGCGCCTCGACGGTGACGATGCAGACGGTCAAGAACGTCTTCCTGTGGCCGGGCCGCTCCTACGTCCGCAAGGCCCTGGAGATCCCCCTCGCCCTGATGGCCGACCTCGTCTGGGGCAAGCGCCGCACCCTCGAGATCTACCTCAACGTGGCGGAGTGGGGCGAGGGCGTCTTCGGGGCCGAGGCCGCGGCCCGGCACTGGTTCGGCAAGGGGGCCCGCGACCTCACGCGGGGCGAGGCCGCGCTCCTCGTCGCGGCGCTGCCGAACCCGATCACCCGCAACCCGCGCACCCCCTCCCGCGGCCTGCGGGCGCTGGCGGGGCGGATCCAGGGCCGCATGGCCGGCCTCGGCGGGCTCTCTACCTGCGTGCGCTCCTGACGGCCGGGCGGGTTTCCGCCGCGCGGGCGGGAACGAGGGTGGCGTGCCGGCCTTTCACCCCCTAACACAGCGGCGCCCGCCTCGAGCGGTGCGGCGGCCTCAAGGGAAGCATGATGTTCACTCTCGATATCGACGGCACCCCCGTCGCCATCATCCGGTCGACCGAGGCGCGGGCCCGGGAGCTTCTCGACGTCGAGGGCTTCAAGGACGACCTGCGGACCATGACCAGCGACGGCCGCCCGCTCTGGTCGGGCCGGGCCGAGGCGCTGACGCTGCGTCCCTCGACCGAGGAGGAGACCGAGACGTTCGAGGACGCCATGGACGAGGACGAGTTCGACGACGAGCCGGCCGCCGACCCGGCGAAGGGCGATTCCCGGGACGCGAGCGAGGACGAGGAGGACGACGTCGACATCCTGTTCCTGGTCGACATCGACGACGACGAGGAGGACGCGGGCTGAGTCGGGGACCCCGCGGGGTCCCGTCCGGCCCGGAATCCCCGCTCCGGGCGGTCCGGCGCCGCGGCCGGACGATCGCGAGACGACCCGGGCCCGGCCCGCGGGCGCCGGCGCCCTCGCCGGGTCCCGTGAAGCCGGCCGTCGTCAGCCCCCGAGCCGGCGCTTGCGCTGCCCGAGCGTGCGCAGGCGCAGGGCGTTGAGCTTGATGAAGCCTGCCGCGTCGCGGTGGTCGTAGGCGACCGCGCCCTCCTCGAAGGTGACGAGGTCCTGGTCGTAGAGCGAGTGCGGGCTCTCGCGGCCGATGACGTGGACGCCGCCCTTGTAGAGCTTCAGCCGCACCGTGCCGGTCACGTGCTCCTGGCTCCTGTCGATCAGGGCCTGGAGCATCTCGCGCTCGGGGCTGAACCAGAAGCCGTTGTAGATCAGCTCGGCGTAGCGCGGCATCAGCTCGTCCTTGAGGTGGGCCGCGCCGCGGTCGAGGGTGATCGACTCGATCGCCCGGTGGGCCGGCAGCAGGATGGTGCCGCCCGGGGTCTCGTACATGCCGCGGCTCTTCATGCCGACGAAGCGGTTCTCGACGAGGTCGAGGCGGCCGATGCCGTTCGCCCGCCCGAGCTCGTTCAGCGCCGCCAGCAGGGTCGCGGGCGAGAGGCGCTCCCCGTCGATCGAGACCGCGTCGCCGCGCTCGAAGCCGACCGTGATCACGGTCGGCGTGTCGGGCGCCTCCTCGGGCGAGAGGGTGCGGGAATAGACGTAGTCCGGCACCTCGTCGGCCGGGTTCTCCAGCACCTTGCCCTCGGAGGAGGCGTGCAGGAGGTTGGCGTCGACCGAGAACGGGCTCTCGCCGCGCTTGTCCTTGGCGATCGGGATCTGGTGGGCCTCCGCGAAGGCGAGCAGGGCCTCGCGGGAGCGGAAATCCCACTCCCGCCAGGGCGCGATCACGGTGACGTCGGGCTTGAGCGCGTAGTAGCCGAGCTCGAACCGGACCTGGTCGTTGCCCTTGCCGGTGGCGCCGTGCGAGACCGCGTCCGCCCCGACCCGCTCGGCGATCTCGATCTGCTTCTTGGCGATCAGCGGCCGGGCGATGGAGGTGCCGAGGAGGTAGACGCCCTCGTACTGGGCGTTGGCCCGGAACATCGGGAAGACGTAGTCGCGGACGAACTCCTCCCGCAGGTCCTCGATGAAGATGTTCTCCGGCTTGATGCCGAGCAGCTCCGCCTTGCGGCGGGCCGGCTCGAGCTCCTCGCCCTGGCCGAGATCGGCCGTGAAGGTCACCACCTCGCAGCCGTAGGTGGTCTGGAGCCACTTCAGGATGATGGAGGTGTCGAGGCCGCCCGAATAGGCGAGGACGACCTTCTGCGGGCGCTTCGGGGTCTGGTCGGGCATGGCGGGCGGCGTCTCGGGCGGGAGGGCGGCGGGGGAGCCGGCGGCTTACCAGCCGAGCCCGCCCGGGTGCAACCGCGATGCCGGTTCGGGCGTAGGACTCCGTGGCGATGAGACGCCCAAGGCCAGGCTTGTGGCGGCCCGCCCGCGGGGTGATGCTGGCCGCATGGTGAACGGAGTGTGATGCATGGCGCGCCCGCCGACACTCGAATTCTGGTTCGAGTTCGCGTCGACCTACTCGTATCTCTCCGCCGCGCGGATCGAGGCCCTGGCCGGGGAGGCGGGCGTGTCGCTCCGCTGGCGCCCCTTCCTGCTCGGCCCGATCTTCGCCGCCCACGGCTGGACCTCCTCGCCGTTCAACCTCTTCCCGGCCAAGGGCCGCAACATGTGGCGGGACCTCGCCCGCGAGGCGGCGCGCCTCGGGCTGCCGCCGGTGCGCCAGCCGCCGTCCTTCCCGCAGAACAGCCTCACGGCGACCCGGGTCGCGGCCTACGGCGCTGAGCAGCCCTGGATCGGGCACTTCGTGCGCGCCGTCTACGAGGCCGAGTTCGCCCGCGGCCAGTCGATCGCCGAGCCCGCGAGCGTCGCGGCGCTCCTCGACGGCCTCGACCTCGACGGGCACGCCCTCGTCAAGCTCGCGGCCTCCGAGCCGCACAAGAGCCGCCTGCGGGTGGTCGGCGAGGAGGCGAAGTCCCGCGGCATCTTCGGGGCCCCGACCTTCCTGACCGAGGACGGCGAGCTGTTCTGGGGCAACGACCGCCTGGAGCAGGCGCTGGCCTGGGCCCTGGGGGAGCGGCCCGCGGGGGTGCGCTGACCGAGCGCTGACGCCGATCTCGCGTGCGCCACCTCGCAAGGGTCGCGCGCCCGGCCTTTTCAAGGTCGCGCGCCCGGCCTTGACGGGGTGCGGGAGCGGACGGACCTTGGCGCGGGGCCGGCGCGAGAGACCGGCCCGCCCGGGAGGTTCATCATGCTGACACGCCGCGGATTCGCGCGCTTCGCCACCTGCGCGCTCTGCGCGACGACGGGCTTCCTGGCGACCGACGCCTCGGCGCAGACGCCGCCCGCCGCGTCCCCGGGCCTCAGGCGCAAGGTCCTGTCGCAGGTGGACGGGCCGATGCCGGGCTACGTCACGATCATCGCCGAGGTCGAGATCGACGCGGGCGTCCTCGTCGGGCGCCACACCCATCCGGGCATCGAGTCCGGCTACGTCCTCGAGGGCGAGATCGAGCTGCCGATCGAGGGGCAGGCGACCCGGGTCTACAAGGCGGGCGACGGCTTCCAGGTCCTGCCGAACACGCCGCATGCCGGCGCCAGGAACGGCGGCCGGACCGTGCGGCTCACCAGCACCTACGTGGTCGAGAAGGACAAGCCCCTGGCCTCGCCCGCGTGACGGGCCGGGGGACCGCCCAGGAGCGTGCGGCCCTGGAGCGTCGGGATCTGGAGCCTCCGGCCCTGGAGCCTCCGGCCCGGCGGCCTTCATCCGGCCCAAATGGCCGAGCTAGAACGGGACCGGTCCCCGCGTTCCCCCCGAGTCCGCCCATGCGCCTCTCCCGCCGCTCCGTCCTCGCCGCCGCCCTGGCGCTCCTCCCCGCCGGCGCGCGGGCGCAGTCCGAGGGGCAGTGGCACCCGCTCACGGGCGACGACGGCAGGCCCGTCCCCAACACCCGCCTGCCGGGCGAGCTCGCCTCCGAGATCGGCGGCCTGCGCGGCGTGACCTGGATCGGGTCCCGCGACGCGGCCGTGACCCTGTACGAGTTCTTCGACTACAACTGCCCCTGGTGCCGGGCGGCGGCGCGCGACCTCGCCGCGCTGACCCGCGCCGCGCCCGACCTCCGGGTCGGCCTCGTCAACAATCCGATCCTGTCGCCGGCCTCGGCGCAGGCCGCCAAGGTGGCGCTGGCGGTGCAGCGCGGCGGCGGCTCGGGGGCCGCCCACGCCCTCTACGCCGCCCTCCTCGGGGGTGCCACCAGCCGCATCGACGGCGCCCGCGCCCTCGACGCCGCCCGGGCCCTCGGCCACGACCGGGCCGCCCTCGCGCAGGCGGCCGAGTCGGACGAGGTCCGCGAGGCGCTGCAGGCCCAGATGCGGCTCGCCGCCGACCTCGGCCTCGCCGCCACGCCCTCCTACGTGGTCGGCACCGCGGCGCTCCTCGGCTACCCGGGCCCCAGGAGCCTCGCGCGGGTCCTGGAATCGGTCGCCGCCTGCGACGCGATCGCCTGCCAGGGCTGAGGACGATCCTCGCCTCACGCCCGCCACCGTTCGCGCGCAGACTGATTAACCCCTCGGCCCGCCTGTACGATTGGGGCGGAGCCCGGTCGCCTTGCGCCCCCCGTGAACCCATGCTAGGCCGGCGCCGCGCCGGGGGAGGGGGCTCCTTCTCGTGCCGGTGCCATCCCATCATCGACGGGCCGCGCGCCGCCGCCACTCCTGAGACCGGCGTGTTGCGGCCGGACCCGTCGGGCCAGGACATGAGAGAGAGCGCTGGTGGCTCAGAACGCATCGGAATCGGGTTCTCCCCTGGCGGGCGTCGCCGGGCGGTACGCCTCGGCGTTGTTCGAGCTCGCCCGCGAGGAGCGCAGCGTCGATGCGGTCGCCGAGGGGCTCGAGCGGTTCGATGCCCTGCTCTCCGAGAGCGCCGACCTGCGGCGCCTCGTGCGCAGCCCGGCCTTCTCGGCCGGGGACCAGGTCAAGGCGATCGAGGCCGTGCTGGCGTCGGCGGAGATCGGCGGCCTCGCCGGCAACTTCATCCGCCTGTCGGCCGCCAACCGCCGCCTCTTCGCCCTGCCCGAGATGATCCGCGGCTTCCGGACCCTGGTGCGGGAGTCGAAGGGCATCGTGCGGGCCGAGGTGCGCCTGGCCGAGCAGCCCTCCGACGCGGTGCTCCAGGACATCAAGGCGTCCCTGCGCGACGTCGCCCGCTCCGAGATCGACCTCGACCTGCGCATCGACCCGAGCCTGATCGGCGGCATCGTCGTCAAGCTCGGCAGCCGCATGGTCGACGCCTCCCTGCGCACGAAGCTCAACAGCATCCGCCTCGCGATGCGGGACGCCCGCTAGGGCGCCGCCCGGCACCGCGCCGACGAACCCGACAGACAGCTCTGAGAACGAGGGAAGGTCCCAAGATGGACATCCGTGCCGCCGAGATCTCCGCCATCCTGAAGGAGCAGATCAAGAACTTCGGCCAGGAGGCCGAGGTCACCGAGGTCGGGCAGGTCCTGTCGG
The DNA here is from genome assembly GCF_003574465.1 of Methylobacterium crusticola. Taxonomy (GTDB): domain Bacteria; phylum Pseudomonadota; class Alphaproteobacteria; order Rhizobiales; family Beijerinckiaceae; genus Methylobacterium; species Methylobacterium crusticola. The sequence continues at coordinate 39,059 of NZ_QOWC01000009.1, read as the reverse complement.
TCGGCGACGGCATCGCGCGCGTCTACGGCCTCGACAACGTCCAGGCCGGCGAGATGGTCGAGTTCGAGTCGGGCGTGCGCGGCATGGCCCTGAACCTCGAGCAGGACAACGTCGGCATCGTGGTGTTCGGCGCCGACCGCGAGATCAAGGAAGGCCAGACCGTCAAGCGCACCGGCGCCATCGTGGACGTGCCGGTCGGCCGCGGCCTCCTCGGCCGCGTCGTCGACGCCCTCGGCAACCCGATCGACGGCAAGGGCCCGATCGCCTCCGAGGAGCGCCGCCGCGTCGACGTGAAGGCGCCCGGCATCATCCCGCGCAAGTCCGTGCACGAGCCGATGGCGACCGGCCTCAAGGCGATCGACGCCCTGATCCCGATCGGCCGCGGCCAGCGCGAGCTCGTCATCGGCGACCGCCAGACCGGCAAGACCGCGGTCGCCCTCGACACCATCCTGAACCAGAAGCCGGCCCACCAGGGCACTGACGAGAAGGCGAAGCTCTACTGCGTCTACGTCGCGGTCGGCCAGAAGCGTTCGACCGTGGCGCAGTTCGTGAAGGTGCTCGAGGACAACGGCGCGATGGAGTACTCCATCGTCATCGCGGCCACCGCCTCGGACGCCGCCCCGATGCAGTTCCTGGCGCCCTTCGCCGGTTGCGCCATGGGCGAGTATTTCCGCGACAACGGCATGCACGCCGTGATCGTGTACGACGACCTCTCGAAGCAGGCCGTCGCCTACCGCCAGATGTCGCTGCTGCTGCGCCGCCCGCCGGGCCGCGAAGCCTACCCGGGCGACGTGTTCTACCTGCATTCCCGCCTGCTCGAGCGCGCCGCCAAGATGGGCGACCCGGCCGGGGGCGGCTCGCTCACGGCGCTGCCGATCATCGAGACCCAGGCCAACGACGTCTCGGCCTACATCCCCACCAACGTGATCTCGATCACCGACGGGCAGATCTTCCTCGAGACCGACCTGTTCTACCAGGGCGTGCGCCCGGCCGTGAACGTCGGCCTCTCGGTCTCCCGCGTCGGCTCGGCCGCCCAGACCAAGGCAATGAAGTCGGTGGCCGGCAAGATCAAGGGCGAGCTCGCGCAGTACCGCGAGATGGCGGCCTTCGCGCAGTTCGGCTCGGACCTCGACGCCTCGACCCAGAAGCTCCTGAACCGCGGCGCGCGCCTGACCGAGCTCCTGAAGCAGCCGCAATTCTCGCCGCTGAAGATGGAGGAGCAGGTCGCGGTGATCTACGCCGGCGTGAACGGCTACCTCGACCCGATCCCGGTCAGCCGGGTGCGGGCCTTCGAGGACGGGCTGCTCTCGCTCCTGCGCTCCAAGCACGTCGACCTCCTGGACACGATCCGGTCCTCGAAGGAGCTGTCGGCGGAATCCGGCGCCAAGCTCAAGGGCGTGGTGGAATCCTTCGCCAAGTCCTTCCAGTAAGCCTGCGGCTCGACCTCAAGGGACCCCCCGATGCCGAGTCTGAAGGACCTGCGCAATCGCATCGCCTCGGTGAAGGCGACCCAGAAGATCACCAAGGCGATGCAGATGGTCGCCGCCGCCAAGCTGCGCCGGGCGCAGTCCGCGGCGGAGAACGCCCGGCCCTACGCCGAGCGCATGGGCCAGGTGCTCGGCAACCTCGCCGCCAACCTGATCCCCGGGGCGGAGACGCCCCGGCTGCTCGCCGGCACCGGCCAGGACCGCACCCGGCTGCTCCTCGTCTGCACGGCGGAGCGCGGCCTGTGCGGCGCGTTCAACTCCTCGATCGCGCGGCTCGCCCGCGACCACGCCCGGCGCCTGATGGCGGAGGGCAGGACGGTCAAGATCATCTGCGTCGGCAAGAAGGGCTACGACATCCTGCGCCGCGAGTTCCGCGAGCAGATCGTCGAGCTCATCGAGCTGCGCGGCGTGCGCCAGCTCGGCTTCGAGAACGCCGAGGAGATCGCCCAGAACCTGCTCGCCCGCTTCGAGGCGGGCGAGTTCGACGTCGCGACCCTGTTCTACTCGCGCTTCCGCTCGGTGATCGCCCAGATCCCGACCGCGCAGCAGATCATCCCGGCCGAGATCGCCCCGAGCCAGGAGGCGGCCTCCTCGGACGCGGCCTACGAGTACGAGCCGGGCGAGGGCGAGATCCTGGCCGCCCTGCTGCCGAAGAACCTCACCGTTCAGATCCTCCGGGCGCTCCTGGAGAACGCCGCCTCCGAGCAGGGCGCGCGCACGGGCGCCATGGACAACGCCACGCGCAACGCGGGCGACATGATCAAGAAGCAGACGCTGATCTACAACCGGACGCGTCAGGCGATGATCACCAAGGAGCTGATCGAGATCATCTCGGGCGCCGAGGCGCTCTGACCGCACGCAATCAGGGATTACGGACAATGGCGAACACTGCGACCCCCGGCGCCGGCTCGAACAAGGTCGGCCACATCACCCAGGTCATCGGCGCGGTCGTCGACGTGCAGTTCGAGGGCCACCTGCCCGAGATCCTGAACGCGCTCGAGACCCGGAACCAGGGCAACCGCCTCGTGCTCGAGGTGGCGATGCAGCTCGGCGAGAGCACCGTGCGCTGCATCGCCATGGACACCTCCGAGGGCCTCGTGCGCGGCCAGGAGGTCAGCGACACCGGGGCGCCCATCCGGGTCCCGGTCGGCGCCAACACCCTCGGCCGCATCATGAACGTCATCGGCGAGCCGATCGACGAGGCGGGCGAGATCGCGGCCGAGACCTTCCGGGCCATCCACCAGCCGGCCCCGTCCTACGCCGAGCAGTCCACCGAGGCGCAGATCCTCGTCACGGGCATCAAGGTCGTGGACCTGCTCGCCCCCTACGCCAAGGGCGGCAAGATCGGCCTGTTCGGCGGCGCCGGCGTCGGCAAGACCGTGCTGATCATGGAGCTGATCAACAACATCGCGAAGGCCCATTCGGGCTACTCGGTCTTCGCCGGCGTGGGCGAGCGCACCCGCGAGGGCAACGACCTCTACCACGAGATGATCGAGTCCAAGGTCAACATGGACCCCAAGGAGCACGGCTCGGCCGAGGGCTCGAAGTGCGCCCTCGTGTACGGCCAGATGAACGAGCCCCCGGGCGCCCGCGCCCGCGTGGCCCTGACCGGCCTCACCGTGGCGGAGCATTTTCGCGATGAGGGCCAGGACGTGCTGTTCTTCGTGGACAACATCTTCCGCTTCACGCAGGCCGGCTCCGAGGTGTCGGCGCTGCTCGGCCGCATCCCGAGCGCCGTGGGCTACCAGCCGACCCTCGCCACCGACATGGGCGCGCTCCAGGAGCGCATCACCACGACCAACAAGGGCTCCATCACCTCGGTGCAGGCGATCTACGTGCCGGCCGACGACCTGACCGACCCGGCGCCCGCCACCTCGTTCGCCCACCTCGACGCCACCACGGTGCTGTCGCGCTCCATCGCCGAGAAGGGCATCTACCCGGCGGTGGACCCTCTCGACTCGACCTCGCGCATGCTGTCGCCGACGATCCTCGGCGAGGAGCACTACGCGGTCGCCCGCCGGGTCCAGCAGGTGCTCCAGCGCTACAAGTCCCTGCAGGACATCATCGCGATCCTGGGCATGGACGAGCTCTCCGAGGAGGACAAGCTCACGGTCGCCCGCGCCCGCAAGATCGAGCGCTTCCTGAGCCAGCCCTTCCACGTCGCCGAGATCTTCACCGGCTCGCCCGGCAAGCTCGTGGCGCTCGAGGACACCATCAAGGGCTTCAAGGGCCTCGTGGACGGCGAGTACGACAACCTGCCGGAGGCGGCCTTCTACATGGTCGGCTCGATCGAGGAGGCCAAGGAGAAGGCCCAGCGCCTCGCCGCCGCGGCCTGACCGTCCCACCCGCAAAGCGGGCGCGGCCCCGAGCGGCCGCGCCCCGTCCGCGCCTGACGACAACGGAACCGACCCCTCCCCATGGCCACCTTCCAGTTTGACCTCGTCGGCCCCGAGCGGATCCTCTACTCGGGCGCGGTCGATGCCGTGCAGCTCCCGGGCTCCGAGGGCGAGATGACGGTGCTGCCGGGCCACGCCCCGGTCCTCACCACCCTGAAGACCGGGGTCCTGGTCATCACCGAGAGCCCGCAGCACGGCAAGCGGGTCCTGGTGCGCGGCGGCTTCGCCGAGATCAACGCCACCTCGCTCACCGTCATCGCCGAGCGGGCGACCCCGATCGAGGAGCTGACGCCCGAGATCATCGACCGGGACATCGAGGCGGCCGAGCTGCAGCACGACGCCACCGAGGATTACGACAAGCGCCGCGAGATCGAGGGCCACATCGCCCAGCTCCGCGAGGCCAAGGTGGCGCTGACCTTCTGAGGCGCCGTCCGGGCGCGACGCTCTCCTGGGCGCAGTGCCGCGCCTTTTCGGGCGCAGTTCCGCGCCGTTCCGTGCGCAGTGCCACGCCGTTTCGGGCGCGGCTCACGCCTGCGCCCGCAGCTCCCGCCGGATGATCTTGCCCGTCGTGGTGAGCGGCAGGCTTCCCCGGAAGGCGATCTCCCGCGGGTACTCGTGGGCCGAGAGGCGGGTGCGCACGAAGTCCTGGATCTCGGCCGCGAGCGCCTCCGAGGCGGCGAAGCCCGGGCGCAGGACCACGAACGCCTTGACGATCTCGGTGCGCATCGGGTCGGGCTTGCCGACCGCCGCGGCGAGCGCCACGGCCGGGTGGCGCAGGAGGCAATCCTCGATCTCCCCCGGCCCGATCCGGTAGCCCGACGACGTGATGACATCGTCGTCGCGCCCGACGAAGTGGACGTAGCCGTCCGGGTCGACCCGGCCCTGGTCGCCCGTGGTCATCCAGTCGCCGAGGAACTTCCGCTCCGTCGCGGCGGGATCGTTCCAGTAGCCGAGGAACATCACGGGGTCGGGCCGCGCCACCGCGATCTGGCCGATCTCGCCGGGGTCGGCGGTGCTGCCGTCCGGGCGGATCACCGCGACCCGGTGGCCCGGCACCGGCCGGCCGGTCGAGCCCGCCCGCGCGACGCCGAGCGCGGCGCAGGAGGCCAGGACGAGGTTGCACTCGGTCTGCCCGTAGGCCTCGTTGATGGTGAGGCCGAGCTCGTCCTGCGCCCACCCGAACGTCTCCGGACCCAGCATCTCGCCCGCCGAGGCCAGCGTGCGCAGGCGCGAGAGGTCGAAGCGCCCGCGCGGGTTCGCGACCGTGCGCAGCATCCGCAGCGCCGTCGGCGGCACGAAGGCGTTGGCGACCGCGAGGTCCGCCATCAGCCGGTACGCCTCCTCGGGCTCGAACTTCTCGGACTTGCGCGCCACCACCGCCACGCCGTGGTGCAGGCTCGGCAGCAGCGCGTTGAGGAGACCGCCCGCCCAGGCCCAGTCGGCCGGCGTCCACATCCGGTCCCCGGGCCTCGGCATGAACGCGTGCATCATGTCGAAGCCCGGCAGGTGCCCGAGCAGCACCCGGTGCCCGTGCAGCGCCCCCTTGGGCGGGCCGGTGGTGCCGGAGGTGTAGATCATCAGGGCCGGGTCGTCGGCCCGGGTGTCGGCGGGCGCGAGGTCGGGTGAGGCGGCGGCGAGCAGGCCGGAATAGCCGAGGGCCCGGTCCCCCGGCCCGTCGGTGGAGACCGCGAGCCTCAGCGCCGGCAGGCCGTCCCGCACGGCGTCGAGCTTCGCGAGGCCGCCCGCGTGGGTGACCACCGCCCGGGCGCCGGAATCGCGCAGGCGGTGGGCCAGGGCGTCGGGGCCGAACACCACCGCGAGGGGCAGGGCCACGGCGCCGAGCTTGTAGACCGCGAGGTGGGCCACCACGACGGCGGGGGATTGCGGCAGCAGCACCGCCACCCGGTCGCCGGCCGCGATCCCGTGGGCCCGCAGCGCGTTGGCGAAGCGGTTCGAGGCCTCCCGCAGGGCCGAGAAGCTCCAGGCCTCGACCCGGCCGTCGGCCGCCACGTCGAGGAGCGCCGTGCGCCCCGGGTCCGCGGCGGCCCAGCGGTCGCAGACGTCGACCGCGATGTTGTAGCGCTCCGGGATCCGCCAGCGGAAGCCCGCGACGAGGCCGTCGTAGTCCCGTGCGCTCACGCCTCGCGCGGCGGGAACCCGCCCTCGAACACGAAGTCGGAGAGGGGACGCCGCCCGCTCGGGACCTCGCGGGCGCGCTGCTCCTCGGGCAGCGTCGCCGGATCGGCCCGGCGCCCGATCGCGAAGGCGGCCTCGACGCGGTGCCGGGCCGGCAGCCCCAGCACGTCGGGGGCGCGGTCCTTGTCGAAGCCGGTCATGCCGTGGACGTGCCAGCCCATCCGGACCGCCTGGAGCTGGAGGTAGCCCGAGGCCGTGCCGGCGTCGAAGGAGTGGCTCCACGACGGCTGGAGCCCGTCCTTGGTGTTCATCATCTCGCTCGAGGCCAGGAACACCAGGGCGGAGGCCGTCTTCACCCAGCCCTGGTTGAACGGGACCAGGAGGCCGAACAGCGGCTCCCACCGGGGCGTGTCGCGCCGGGCGTAGACGAAGCGCCAGGGCTGCGAGTTGTAGGAGGAGGGGGCCCAGCGCGCCGCCTCGAACATCGCCATCAGGTCGGCGTCCGCGATCGGCTCCCCGGTGAAGGCGCGGGGCGACCAGCGCTCGAGGAAGAGCGGGTCGACGGGATGGTCGGCGGTGCGGGGAGTGGCAGACGTCACGAAAGCCTCCGTGAGGAACGCGCCGTCCTGCCAGCAAGCGGCGGCCTTGTCACGCGGCACGCCCGGGCGGAGCGTCGCAGCCGCCGGCCGAAACCTCGCCGCCCGCCCGGTGTTGTCGAAGGCAGGCGTCCCGCCGGCCGCGAGGAGACCCGATGACGAAGACCGACCCGGCGCAGCCGCGGCTGCGCGACGTCGATCCCGGCGGCGAGAATCCGGCGCAGTCGCCCGGCCAAGGATCACCCGGCCGAGAGTTGCCCGGCCGAGAGTTGCCCGGTCGAGGGGCTGCGGGCGAGCGGGAGGGCCTCGGCGACCCGCTGGCCGGGAACGCGGCCGCCCGCGAGGCGATCGACCGGGCCACCGCCGCAATCGGCAAGGACACGGGAGAGTAGGCGATGACGCGCAAACCCGACGACGTGGTCGGCTCCCGGGGCGCCCCGGCGGCCGGCGGCGGCCACCAGACCCCCGAGCAGGACGCGATCACCCGCCAGGAGCCGGGCGGCCGCACCGAGCAGAGCCGCAACGCCGAGTGGTCCGAGGCCGGCGGCACGCCGGGCCGGCCGCCGGTCTCGGTCGGCGGCAGCTCCGGAGGCCATTCCGACCAGAAGGCCGCCGACGGCCCGCGCGAGGGCGAGAAGACGGCGGCCGGCCATTACCGGACCGAGCAGACCGGCGGCAAGGTCGACTGGTGAGCCCCGGGGCCGAGGAGCGGACCCGGGATGCGGGACCTGACGGAGGGACGCGGATGGATGGGCAAGGGAAGACCGGGGCGGACGCTGCGTCCCCGGACGACGTGTCGGGCGGCAAGGCCTCGGCGGCCGACGACACGATCACCGCGAAGGACCTGAAGGGCGTCTCGGCCGTGCCGAAGGACGGCGACGGCGAGGAGGACGGCGAGGAGAACACGTCCGGCGCGAGCGCCGGCGCGCCCCCGGGCGGGGATGCCGACCCGGGCACGGGCTGACGGGCCAGGTTCGGCGTCCCCGCCCGGGGGCGCGCGGGGGTCCCGGCCGCGAAGGGACGGGCCCGCGGTCCGGAGGGCTTGAGCGCGCCGCGGCGAGGCGGCATAGCGGGCGGGCCCTCAACGTCCCGGAGCCCGATGCCCGCCGCCCGCGCCAGCCTCCCGGCCGCTCCCGACACGCCCCGGCTCGTCCCCCGCCCGCACCAGGCCGCGGCGATCCGCGCCATCCTGGCGGCGCGCGGGGCGGGGCGCCCCGGCTTCCTCCTCGGCGACATGACCGGGCTCGGCAAGACCCTGTCGGTCTGGGGCGCGGTGGCGGCGATGCCCGAGGCCGCGGTGCTGATCGTCTGTCCCAAGGGCGCCATGCCGCAGTGGCGGCGCACGATCCGGGACTCGGATCTCGGGGCGAAGGACGTCACGCTGATCAACTACGAGCGCACCAAGTCGCTGCTCGCGCTGCCGGCGGCCAGCACCCGGCGCTCGGTCCGGGCGAAGAACAACGAGCTCGCCAAGCTCGGCGCGCCGAAGCGGGCCTGGCCGGTCGTGGTCTTCGACGAGAGCCACCGCCTGCGCAACCCGTCCTCGCAGCAGGGCCTCGCCTGCCGCCGCGTGGCCGAGGCCGCCCGGTTCACGATCTACGCGAGCGCCACGGCGGGTCAGGCCCCGCACGAGCTGTCCTATCTCGGCCGCCTGCTCGGCCACGCCGTGGGCCGGCCGACCGGGACGACGGCGGAGTTCCGCGAGCTGATGAAGCACCTGCGGATCGGCCGCGCCAAGGGGCGCTGGCAGAACTGGTCCTGGGAGCCCAACGATCGCGACCGCGCCGTGATGGCGGACCTCCTCTACCGCGGCCCGGACGCCATCGGGCTGCGGCGCCGGCCGGCCGACATCGCGGGCTGGCCCGAAGTGCAGCGCGACCTCGCCCCCACCGCCCTCGATGCCCCGGCGCGGCGCCTCTACGAGGCGACCTGGCGCGAGTTCCGGCGCGAGTGGGGCCTCGCCGGCGGCTCCGCGCGCCGGGCCGCCGGCTGGGCCGCGGACCTGCGCTTCCGCCAGAAGGCGAGCCTGATCCGGGTCGCCGGCACGGTCGACCTCGCCGACGACCTCCTCGAGGCGGGAGAGCAGGTCGCGGTCTCGGTGGCCTTCCTGGAGACGGGCGCCGCCCTGGCGGCGGCGCTCGCCGGCCGGGGCTGGCGCGCCGGGGCCATCAACGGCACGCAGAGCCCCGAGGCCAACGAGGCGGTGCGGGTCGCCTTCCAGCGCGGAGCGCTCGACGCAGTGGTCTTCACGGTCACGGAATCGATCTCGCTCCACCGCAACGAGCTGCCCGGGGGCGAGCGCCCGCGCACGCTGATCGTCCACGACATGCGCCACAGCGCGATCCAGCTCAGCCAGATCGAGGGGCGCTGCCACCGGGACGGCGAGCGCGCCGCGATCCTGTTCGCCTACGCGGAGGGCACCGTGGAGGAGCGGGTCGCCGCGACGGTGGTCGCCCGCATGGCCTCGATGGACAGGATGGCCGGGGAGGATACCTCCCTGCTCGACGCCATCGCGCGGGCCATCGATGGCGAGCCGGAGACGGAAGGAGCGGACGCATGGTGACGCGCGGGTTCACGGGACGGCGGCCGACGCGGCCGGATGCGGAGCGGCTGCCGCCGGGCCAGTACCTCACCGAGGATTTCCCGGTGCTCCAGCTCGGGCCGACGCCGCGCATCGACCTCGCGCGCTGGCGCTTCACGATCCGCCAGGGGGCGAAGCCCCTGGCGAGCTGGAGCTGGGAGGAGTTCCAGGCCCTGCCGCGCACGCGCTGGACCGGCGACATCCACTGCGTCACCAAGTGGTCGAAGTTCGACACCGCCTGGGAGGGCGTCGGCATCGACGACCTCCTGGCCGCTGCCGGCATCGCGGCGCCCACCGCCTACCTCCTGGCCGAGGGCTACGACGACTACACCACCAACGTCCCGGTCGCCGACCTCACGGGGGGGAAGGCAATGGTGGCGACCGCCTACGCGGGCGCGCCGATCCCGCCCGACCACGGCGGACCGGCGCGCCTGCTCGTGCCGCACCTGTACTTCTGGAAGAGCGCCAAGTGGGTGAAGGGCCTGCGCTTCACCCAGGCGGACGAGGCCGGGTTCTGGGAGCAGCGCGGCTACCACATGTCCGGCGACCCCTGGCGCGAGCAGCGCTTCACGGACGATTGAGCCGGTGGCCCTCGCCTGGCAGGAGGCGACCATCGCCGCCGCCGCGCCCGAGACGCCGCGGGTGCGGCGCCTCTCCCTCGCGGTCGGCTGGGAGCGCCCGTTCCGGGCCGGCCAGCACGTCGACGTGCGCCTGACCGCCCCGGACGGCTACCAGGCCCAGCGCAGCTACTCCATCGCCTCCCCGCCGACGCGTCCCGGCCTCATCGACCTGATGGTCGAGCGCCTCGACGACGGCGAGGTCTCGGGCTTCTTCGCCGACGTGGCCGCGGTCGGCGACGCGATCGAGCTGCGCGGGCCGATCGGGACCTTCGCGTGGGAGCCCGGGCAGGGCGGGCCGCTCCTCCTCGTCGGGGGCGGGTCCGGCGTGGTGCCGCTCCTCTCCATGCTGCGCCACCGGGCCGAGGCCGCCCCGGAGGTGCCGGCCCTGCTGCTCTACTCCGCCCGCACGCCCGAGGCGGTGATCGCCCGCGACGAGCTCGTCCGGCGCGGGGCGACGGAGCCCGCCTTCCGGCTGATGCTCTGCCTCACCCGCGTCGCGGGCGGCCGCCGGATCGACACCGCCCGGATCGCCGAGGTGCTGGCGCATCTCGGCCGGCCGGCCCACACCTTCGTGTGCGGCTCGAACCCGTTCGTGGGCGCGGCCGCGGACCTCCTGGTCGATGCCGGCGTGCCGCCGCGGACCATCCGGACCGAGCGCTTCGGCGGCTAGGGCGGCGCCCCGCCGCCTGGGCCCCGGGTGCCGCTCCAGGTCGCTGGTGCGGCGGGAGCGCCCGGCCGGCCATCCCGGCGATCCGCGGGCCGGTGCCCTTGCGCGGTGACGAGCGCCGGCTACCTCCGGCCGAACGTCGCGATGCGCGGGTTGGAGAAGACGCCCTCGCCGGAGGAGGCGGCGCCCTCGCTGGCGGCGCCCACCCGGACCTTCACGGCGAACAGGCCCCGCTCCCCGTCGACGGGCACCACCCCGAAGGCCCGGTCCACGTCCCGCTTCGGCACGCCGAGCGTCCGCGCGGCCTCCCGGAGCGTCGGTGTCCCCTGGGTCGTCCGCACGGTCATCAGGACCGTCTCTGAACCATCGGTTGCCACCAGACGAACTCCTCGCGTCACAGCCCCAGGCGTGCCGCGGTCCGCAACGGCCGGACGATGCCATATCCCAGATCACGGTGCCAGCCGGAAGGATTGTGCTTCCGGGCGTCTGCGACCAACGCGGCGGTGAGGTCACGCGGAGCAAGGCTGGTCTGCGGCATCCGCGTGCGGATCGCCGCGACGCATCCCGCCGCAGTGGGACAGGCGGCCGAGGTACCCGTGTCCGGCTCGCCCGGGCCGAGCGCCCTGGAACCGAGATAATGCGTGAAGCACGCGAGGTCGGGCTTGGCATAGACCATCCCTGGAATGCCCGGACCCTGCGACGAGAAACCAGCCCTGCGCCCCTTTGCCGTGACCCCGGCGACGGTGATCACGTCGGGATGCGCGTTCGCCCCCATGATGGTGTGGTTGACCACACCCTGACATCTCGGGTCGGGACAGCCCGAGCCGCAATTGCCGGCTGCGAACAGAATGTCGACGCGGTAGCGACTCAGGGTTCCGACGATGATGTTGAACGGGTGGTTCGGATTGTCGACGTAACGCCCTGAATGGCCAGCCGGGAAGTCCCAGCTTGCGTGGTACAGGCCCCACGAATTGGTGACCACCAAGGACGTGAACGGCCTCTTCGGCGCTTGCATCACGGCGACGAGGTGGGCGTAGGCCTGGAGAGCGTCGCTCAGGACGCCCGCGGCAGGGCTGCCTCCCTGGCTCGTCGAGAGGAGGATCGGATAGTCGAGCAGCGTCGCGCGCGGTGCGGCGATGAGGGCGTCGTAGGCGCACATCGTTCCGTGGTCCGGCGCGTAGCAGCCCGGCGCTCCGCCGGCAGGCGACCACGTGAGAGTCGGATCGATGGCGGCGGTGACGCCCTGGGCAGCGAGGTGAGGCCTGCTGATGCCGGTATCCATCACCGCGACGGCAACGCCGGAGCCGTCGAGCCTCCTCGCGGCAAGACTGGGCACACCGAGCTGCGTTTCGATATCGGCCCGTGTCCCGATCGGCGCCGCGCAGCCGTGTGCGGGGAAATGGGCGATGACCGGATCCGAGAAGACAGGCACCCCGCCTATGGTCGAGGACGGCATCGTGGCGTCATCATCGATCGTGGCACGGACCGCGAACCGCTGCGCTGCCCGCGGCGAGAGGGAGCCTGCGCCCGGGATCAGTTCGGCGTCGGCGAGAGGTATAGGGGTAAAGCTCGTATCGATATCGGAGCGCGGCGGAGCGCCGATCACACGGTTGGTGATCCGTCCGCCGCCTGTCATCCTCATCATGGAGGGCTCGATGAGAGCGTCTTGTGCCGGCAGCACCAGGATCACGCGCCTCTCGACCATTCATGCCTCCGTGAGCGGAGATCCATATAGATCAGGATGACGCAATGTCAATTGTATCAGATTTATGGACTAACAAAGATATTTGACGCAAAAGCAAACATATTTAATAATCTGTCGAGTTTAAAGATGAGACGGTAAATATAAATCGCAATAGTTCAACTAGACGATAATTTGTTAACAGAATAATTGAATCCCATCGATCAATACTGTCTCATCGCTGCGGGTTCCGCGCGGGCTCAGAACGACCCGGCGGCCCTTGACCCGCGCCTCCATCCGGGCGACGCCCGGCCGATCGCGCCTGCGCCGGCGGGCGTCCTGGGAGACCGCCTGATGAGCCGGGAGACGACCCAAGCCCTGATCGAGCGCCTCGGCCAGCGGCTCGGCCCCGCCGGCCTGCTGACGGCCGAGTCCGACGTCGCGCCCTTCGCGATCGACTGGCGACGCCTGTTTCCCGGGCGCCCGGCCTGCGTGGCGCGGCCGGGCAGCACCGCCGAGGTCGCCGCGGTGGTGCGGCTCTGCCGCGAGGCCGGGGCGGCCCTGGTGCCGCAGGGCGGCAATACCGGCCTGGCCGGCGGTGCCGTGCCGGACGGGTCGGGGACGCAGGTGGTGCTCTCCCTCGCCCGCATGACGGCGATCCGGGGCGTCGACCCGGTCGGCCTCACCCTGACGGCCGAGGCGGGTTGCGTCCTCAAGGTGGCGCAGGACGCCGCCGCCGCGGCCGGGCGGCTGCTGCCGGTCAGCTTCGCGGCCGAGGGCTCGGCCCTCGTCGGCGGCGTGGTCGCCACGAACGCGGGCGGCATCAACGTCGTGCGCTACGGCATGACCCGCGGGCTCGTCCTCGGGCTTGAGGTGGTGCTGGCCGACGGCGAGGTGGTCGACGGCCTGCGGGCGCTGCGCAAGGACAATGCCGGCTACGACTGGAAGCAGCTCTTCATCGGCAGCGAGGGCACCCTCGGGGTCGTGACGGCGGCGGTGCTGCGGCTCGCCGCCCGCCCGCGCCACGCCGCGACGGCGCTCCTCGCCGTGCCGGATCCCGCCGCCGCCCTGCGGCTGCTCACCCTCGCGCAGGAGGAGGTCGGGGACAGCATCCAGGCCTTCGAGCTCATCTCCGGCCCCTCCCTCGGCCTCGTGGCGAAGCATGCCGGGCTGCGGAGCCCGATCGGCGAGGCGGGCTGGTCCGTGCTGATCGAGGCGGCCTCGTCCCTGCCGGGCCTGCGCGACGCCATGGAGGCGGTGCTCGCCACCGCCCTCGAGCGCGGGGACGCCGTCGACGGGGTGCTGGCGGAATCCGGCCGCCAGGCCGCCGACCTCTGGGCCCTGCGGGAGAGCATCACCGAGTCCGAGGCGCGCGAGGGCACGAGCGTCAAGCACGACGTCTCGGTGCCGATCACGGCGATCCCGGACTTCCTCGAGGAGGCCGGGCGGGTCCTCGCCGCGCAGGCGCCCGGCACCCGGGTGAACGCCTTCGGGCACATGGGCGACGGCAACATCCACTACAACGTGCTGATCGGGCCGGAGCACGCGGCCGGGACGATCAACCGGCTCGTCCACGGCGTGGTCGACCGCCACGCCGGCAGCATCTCGGCCGAGCACGGCATCGGCCAGTACCGCGTCGACGAGCTGGTGCGCCACCGCCACCCGGCCGAGATCGCGCTCGCCCGCCGCATCAAGGCGGCCCTCGACCCGGACGGCCTGCTGAACCCCGGCAAGGTGCTGGCGCGGGACTGACGCGCGCGCGGCCGCGGGCCGGAGAGGCCCTCAGTTCACCGAGGGCTCGTCGAGCCGGAACGCGAAGGAGGCGGTGTAGACGTCCTCGTCCGCCAGCATCGGCGTCGCCGAGGGGCTGACCGTCTGGCTCACCGTGACGACCTGGGCGCCGGCCTTGCGGATCGGGACGGTGGCGACGCCCTCCGCGTCGGTGGTGTAGACCGGAAGCCGGGACTCCCCCGGATGGTCCGTGGTGCCCTCCCCGTAGATCAGGGCGGCCCCCGGCAGGGGCGCCCCCCGGAACAGGACCCGCACCCGGATCGCCCCGGCCGTCGCGGCCGGGACCTCCAGCGGCACGATCTCGAGGGTGTGGCCGACGACCTTCTGCCAGGGCGCCGCCGGGCCGAAGGCCGCCTTGGCGAACTTCATCGCCCAGCGCGCCTCCCTGGCGTCGGGCGCGACGCGCCGGCTGGCGTTGCGGCGTCCCCCGTCCCGGAGGGTGACCCAGTAGCCGGCGTCGTAGCGCGCCGCCACGAGCGTCCGGGCGGGCTTCGTTGGGAGCGCGGCCACCAGGGCCGGCGGCACGTCGGCCGCGGCGGGCTTGAGGGCGGGGCGCAGGTCCGTGCTGCCCTCGGGCGTCTCGGCCGCGAGGTCGAGGACCTTGGGGAGGTTCGGCGTCCGGCGCTGCCCGGGGTGCCCGAAATTCACCCGGACCTGCGGCCCGGCCTCGGCGTTGCTGAGCGTCAGCCAGAGGTCGTGGGCGGCGGCGCCCGGGGCGCGGCCCGCGAGGGCGAGGGCCGCGCCCAGGACGGTCGTGCGGATCAGGTTCAGGCACGGCATGGCCGGTCGGCCTCCTCAAGCAGCGGCCCGACGGGAGGACGCGCGCGACCGTCGGACGAGTGCGGCGCGCCCGGACCGCCGGAGCGATCCCGGTTCCGAGCGCACCGGTGCGGACGCCGCCGGCCGGCATCCCGAACGCGTGGCGGCGCGGCGCCGGCCTCCGGGCCGGACCGCGTCGACGGACGATCATCCGCCGCCGTCCGCCGGGGACGGCGCCACCGGCGGGCGGACCGCGCCGATGGTGGTCGGCGGAGCGCGACCGTCAGCCCTCGCGCCGCCCGGGCCTCGTGCGAGGCGAACGGACGACCGGGTCCGGGGTTCCGCCGGCCGCCTCCCGGGCGGCCGCGAGCGCCAGGGCGACGAGCCGCGCCCGCGCGGCGGGATCCACGGGGCAGCCCTCCGCTAGCCAGGCGCGCCGCGCCGCCGCGAGGCCGAGCCCGAGGCTGCGGCCCGTCCCGACGCCGCGCGCCACCAGGGCCGCGCCGGTCACCGGGAACACCGGCACGGGCTCGGCGCCCGACGCGAAGCCGGCGAGCAGGGCGGCCGCGTCCGGGCCCAGGACCGGCCGCGGCTCCCCGGCGAGCACGAGGGCCGCGTCGGCCACGGCCTCCGGCCCGTGCCCGGCGACGAGGCGCCGGATGTCCGCCGCCGCCAGGGGAGCCATCGCCCCGTGCAGGGGCGCCAGCGCGCCCGCGTAGGCGCTGAGCCGCGCGTGCTCGGAGCGCGACAGCCGCAGGGTCTCCCGCAGGCGGTCGGCATCGGCCCCGGAGAAGACCGCCAGGGCGCCGAGGCGGCGCACCGGATCGGGCCTGTCCTCGATCTCGTTCAGCCGCGCGAGCCGCCCGAGGTCGCCGACGCCGCCGAGCAGGCGCTGCAGCAGGCCGGTGCCGGCCAGGACCCCCGCCACCGCGGGGGCGCCCGGGGCCGCGAGCAGCTTCAGGAGCTCGGCCCGGACCCGCTCGCGCGACAGGATCGCCAACCCGTCCCGGGCCGCGACCGCGGCGGCGAGGCCCTCCCGGTCGAGGGGGCCGCAGCCGTAGCGCGCGTGGAAGCGGAAGAAGCGCAGGACCCGCAGGTAATCCTCGCTGATGCGCTGCGCCGCATCCCCGATGAAGCGCACGCGGCGGGCGGCGAGATCGGCTGCGCCCCCGACTGTGTCGTGCAGGCGCCCGCCCGCGTCGGCCGAGAGCGCGTTGATGGTGAAGTCGCGCCGCGCCGCGTCGCGGGCGAAGTCGCGGCCGAAGCGCACCACCGCGTGGCGCCCGTCGGTCTCGACGTCCTCCCGCAGGGTCGTGACCTCGAAGGGCTCGCCCTCGGCCACCACCGTCACGGTGCCGTGGGCGAGCCCCGTCGGCACCGGCTTCAGGCCGGACGCCGCGGCGCGCCGCAGGGTCTCGTCCGGCGCCAGCGTGGTGGCGAGGTCGATGTCGGCCACCGGGCGCCCGAGGAGGGCGTCCCGCACGGCGCCGCCGACGACCCGGGTCTCCTCCCCGGGGGCCTCCAGGGCCGCCAGCACCCGGCGCAGCCGCGGCCGCGCCAGCAGGGCCGCGAGGCCGGCCTCGTCCAGGGTGCCGGGCCGCGCCGTCACCGGAACTGCCCGGGCACCACCCGGCCGTTCTCGATGTGGGTCGGCACGAAGCCGTCGCGGTGCCGCTCGGCCCGGAAGCCCGCATCGACCAGGGAGGCGATGATCAGCACCGCCCCGGCGATGGCGAGCCGCAGGCCGTTGTCGCTCCAGTGCGTCCAGAGCAGCGGGTTGCGCCGGCGCAGCACCAGGTAGCCGCCGAACAGCGCGAACGGCAGCAGGAACAGCAGGAGGTCGTCGACGAGCGCCCGGATCATCGCGGGGTATCGTCGCGCAGGTGGTCGTAGAGGTTCCGGACGATGCCGGCGGTGACGCCCCAGATGTAGCGCTCGCCGAACGGGATCGCGTAGTAGCGCCGCTGGCGTCCGCGCCACTCGCGGCTGTGCTGGGCGTGGTTGGCGACGTCCATCAGGAAGTCGAGCGGCACCTCGAAGGCCTCCGCCACCTCGGCCGGGTTGAGGCGCAGGGGCGCGTCCGGCGCCACCAGCCCGACCACGGGCGTCACCAGGAACCCGGTGCCCGACAGGTAGGCGTCGAGGTAGCCGAGGGGCCGCACCGCCTCCGGGGGGAGGCCGACCTCCTCGTGGGCCTCCCGCAGAGCCGCCGCGAGGGGCGAGGGGTCGGCGGGGTCGATCTTGCCGCCCGGGAAGGCGACCTGCCCGGAATGGTCCCGCAGGTGCGCGGCCCGCAGGGTGAACAGGACGTTGACGCCCCGCTCGCGCGCCACCACCGGCACCAGCACGGCGGCGAGGCGCGGCGGGCGCGAGAGAGCGGCCTCGAGCACGTCCGGCTCGAGGTCGTGGTCGCCGCGGGGGTTCGACGTCGGGTCGAGGGGACCTGGCGGCTCGCGCCGCAGGCGCGCCTCCGCCAGCGCCAGGAAGGACGCGAGGGGGCCGGCCGGCTCGCGCCGCGGGAGCGCCGGCCCGGCGCCGGGATCGGTCCGGAGGGTCACGAGAGCGCGGCAGCCGGCATGATGCGGTGGAAGCGCCCGCCGGCCGCCAGGCCGAACCAGCGCGCGCCCGCGACCTCGCGCTCCTCGCACAGGTCCACGAGGTCGTAGACCAGGGCCCGGCTGACGAGGGCCCAGAGGCCGTGACGCACCGCGAGGTAGGGCTTGAAGCCGCCCTCCCCGTCGCGCTCGAAGCGCAGGGGGTGGTCGGTGTCGAGGGGCACGACGTCGTCGACGTTGGTGCGGAACGCGATGCTGCGCCCCTCGCCCTCGCCCTCGACCGCCATCTCGACCGCCAGGAAGGCCGCGTCCTCGACCTCGATCCCGACCCGCTCCACCGGCGTCACCAGCACGGTGCGCCCGTCGGGATCGCGCCGCAGGATCGAGGCGAAGAGCTTGACCAGGGCCGGCCGGCCGATGGGTGTGCCGTTGTAGTGCCAGGTCCCGTCGGCGGCGATGCGCATCGGGATCTCGCCGCAGTAATCCGGATTCCAGCGCTCCACGGGCGGGGGTCCCCGGCGGGCCCCCTCCGCGCCGGCGGGATCGTCCGCCCGCAGGGCGGCGGTCAGGCGTTCGAGGACCCCGCCGGGCGGGGCGCCGTTCGGATCGTGCGTCATCCGCCCCTACATAGCGGACCGGCGCCGGTTTTGAACGGGCGCCGGCGCCTGCCCGGTCCGCCGCGCCGGGGGCGGGGACGGCCCGGCGGGACGGGGTGCCGCGGCGGCACGATCGCGGCGCACGAGCCGGAAGGGGCGGCGCCGGCGGCAGGTCAGGCCGGCGCCGCCTCGGGGCGGCGGCGCAGGATCTTCCAGACGCCCGTGGCGGCGGCCACGACGCTCCCGTCGCAGCGGGCGTCGCCGCGCATGAAGACGAGGCTGCCGGTGCGGCGCACCACCTCGGGCACGAGGGTGACGAAGGCGCCGATCCGCCCGGCCGAGACGAACTGCATCTCGAACTGGACCGTGACGCAGTTCGCCCCGCCCGCGGCCTCCATGGCGGCGACGCCGAGGGCCCGGTCGGCGAAGGTCATCAGCATGCCGCCCTGCACCACGCCGATCAGGTTGGCGTGCTTGGGCTCGGCCCGGAACCCAAAGGCCGGCGGGGCACCGGGTGCGCGCTCGCGGATCAGGACGGGGCCGACGAGGTCGATGAAGCCCGGATCGGTGAAGGCGTGCCAGCCGGTGGCGGGATCGTGATCGGTCATGGCAGGGCCAATACGGGCGGGCGACCGCGCCCGCAACCGGGCGGACGCCCCCGCGGCCGGATCTCCCGGAGGAGGAGGCGATGCCGGCCGTGGTCCGGCGCATGCATGCGGGCCGCCGGGACCGGATGCCGGGGAACGGGGCGGCCCTGCGTCGTCGCGCCAACCTTGCCACGCGGGGCCGAAGGGCTCCACATTCGCGGACCGGGGTGGTTTTTGGCGTCCGGGCACGGACGAGCACGAGGATACCGCATGACACATGGCAGCGCGCCGGCCGCAGCGACCGCCCTGGACGACGGCATCGTCGCGGCGGCGGAATCCTGCCTCGACTCCGTCGGCCGCGCCCGCGACGCGATCCACCAGGTCATCTTCGGGCAGGAGACGGTCGTCGACCTCGCCCTCGTCACCCTGCTGGCGGGGGGGCACGGCCTCCTCGTCGGCCTGCCCGGCCTCGCCAAGACGAAGCTCGTCGAGACCCTCGGGACCGTCCTCGGGCTCGATGCGCGCCGGGTGCAGTTCACGCCCGACCTGATGCCCTCCGACATCCTCGGCACGGAGATCCTCGACGAGGACCAGAACCGGCACCGCTCGTTCCGGTTCGTGCGCGGCCCGATCTTCAGCCAGCTCCTGATGGCCGACGAGATCAACCGCGCGAGCCCCCGCACCCAGTCGGCCCTGCTCCAGGCGATGCAGGAGCGCTTCGTCTCCGTCGCCGGCGAGCGCCACGACCTGCCGCGCCCGTTCCACGTCCTGGCGACCCAGAACCCGATCGAGCAGGAGGGCACCTACCCGCTGCCCGAGGCGCAGCTCGACCGCTTCCTCCTCGAGATCGACGTCGGCTACCCCGACCGCGCCGCCGAGCGGCGCATCCTGATCGAGACCACCGGCGCCGACGAGCACCGGCCGGGCGCCGTCATGTCCACGGACGCGCTCCTCGCCGCCCAGCGCCTGGTGCGCCGCCTGCCCGTCGGCGACGCCGTGGTCGACGCCATCCTCGACCTCGTGCGGGCCGCCCGCCCGGAGGGGGGCGATGCCGGCGTGGCGCAGAAGCTGCTGTGGGGGCCGGGCCCCCGCGCCAGCCAGGCCCTCATGCTGGCCGTGCGCGCCCGGGCGCTGATCGAGGGCCGGGTCGCGCCCTCCGTCGAGGACGTGGCGGCCCTCGCCGAGCCGGTGCTCAAGCACCGCATGGCCCTCACCTTCGCGGCCCGCGCCGACGGCGAGACGATCCCCGGCCTGATCGGCCGCCTCGTCGCGCGGCTCTGACCGCAGATGGCCTCGACGCGCGTCCTGGAGGCCCCGGACCGCTCGCCCGGACGCCGCGAGACCGAGAGCGCCCTGTCGCTCGCCGAGCGCATGCCGCGCCTGATCCTGGAGGCGCGCCGCGTCGCCGCCACCCTGTCGCACGGCCTGCACGGCCGGCGCCGCGCCGGGCCCGGGGAGAGCTTCTGGCAGTTCCGGCCCTTCGTGGCCGGCGAGGCGGCGGGCCGCATCGACTGGCGCCGCTCGGCCCGCGACGACCGGCTCTACGTCCGCGAGCGCGAGTGGGAGGCCGCCCACAACGTCTGGCTCTGGGTCGACCGCTCGGCCTCGATGGGCTTCGCCTCCTCCCTCGCGCAGGCCCCCAAGGTCGAGCGCGCCCTGGTGCTCGGCCTCGCCCTCGCCGACACGTTCGTGGAGGCGGGGGAGCGCGTCGGCCTCCTCGGCCTCACCCGGCCGCAGGCCGCCCGCACCATCGTGGAGCGCGTCGCCGAGTCCCTCGTCGCCGACGCGTCGGGGCTGGACGAGGACCTGCCGCCCCGCGCGCCGGTGGCCCGCTTCGACGAGGTCGTGCTGATCGGCGACTTCCTCAGCCCGCCCGAGGCCGTGCGCGCCACGGTGGCGGCCATCGCGGCCGGGGGCAGCCGCGGCCACCTCGTGATGATCGTCGACCCGGTCGAGGAGACCTTCCCGTTCTCCGGCCAGGCCGAGCTGCACGACCTCGAGGCCGGCCTGTCGCTGCGGGTCGGCGACGCCGCCGCCTGGGGGGAGGCCTACCGCGCGCGGATCAGGGCGCATCGCGACGCCCTCGCGGAGATCACCCGCGGCCAGGGCTGGACCTTCAGCCTCCATCGCACCGACCGTCCGGCGAGCGAGGTGGCGCTCCGCCTCGTGACCCTCGTCGCCGCCGCCCGCGGCGGAGCCTGAGAGAGGCGCCCTGATGCTCGGACTGCCCCTCAGCTTCGCCGCACCGGCGGCCCTCGCCGCTCTCCTCGCCCTGCCGGCGCTCTGGTACCTGCTCCGGGTCACGCCGCCGCGCCCGCGGCGGATCGACTTTCCGCCGCTGCGCATCCTGGCCGACCTGCTGCCCGAGCGCGAGACGCCCGCCCGCACGCCGCCCTGGCTCCTGGCGCTCCGCCTCCTCGCCGCCGCCTGCCTGATCCTGGCGGTCTCGGGGCCGGTCTGGAACCCCCGCGCCGGCGGGACGGGCGATGCCCGCACGCCGCTCCTGCTGATCCTCGACAACGGCGCCAGCGCCGCCCACGACTGGCGCGAGCGCGTCCGGGTCGCCACCGACGAGGTCGAGGCGGCGGCCCGGGCCGGGCGCCCGGTGGCGCTCCTCGCCACGGCGGCGCTGCCCGCGGGCCTCGAGGCGACCGGCCCCGGCCCGGCCCTGGAGCACCTGCGCGCCGTCGCGCCCCAGCCCCACCTCGCCGACCGCGCGAGCCACCTTCCCGCCGTCGCGGCCTTCCTGGAGCGGGCCCCGGGCAGCGCCGTCGTGTGGATCCACGACGGGGTCGCGGGCCCGGACGGCGACGCCTTCCCGGCCGGCCTCGCGGAGGCGCTCGCCCGCAGCGGCGGCTCCGTCACGGTGCTGCGGGCCGAGCACCCGCCGCTCCTCGCCCTCGCGGGGCCCGACGCCAGCGGCGGGCGCCTCGGCGTGACGGTGGTGCGGGCGGAGCCGAACGGCCGCGAGACCGGGCTCGTGCGGGCGCTCGACGCCAAGGGCCTGCCGCTCGCGGAGGCCGGCTTCGCGTTCGCGGCCGGCGCCGTCACGGCCGCCGTCGGCTTCGACCTGCCGGTGGAGATCCGCAACGGCATCGCGCGCTTCGAGGTCGCGGGCGAGCGCTCCGCCGCCGCGGTGGTGCTCGCCGACGAGCGCGGCCGGCGCCGGCGCGTCGGCCTCGTCTTCGGCGGCACCAGCGACCAGGCCCAGCCGCTGCTCTCGCCGACCTACTACCTGTCGCGGGCGCTGATCCCCTTCGCCGACGTGCAGGAACCGCGCGGCGGACGCGGTGTCTCCGAGGCGATCGGGCAGATGCTCGACGCCCAGGCCTCGGTGCTGGTGCTGGCCGATGTCGGGGCCCTCGACGCCGCGACGCTCGAGCGGGTCGCGGCCTTCGTCGAGAAGGGGGGGCTGCTCCTGCGCTTCGCGGGCCCGCGGCTCGCCGCCGGCAGCGACGACCTCGTGCCGGTGCGCCTGCGCCGCGGCGGCCGGGTGCTCGGCGGCACGCTGTCCTGGGACAGCCCCCGCACCCTCGCGCCCTTCTCGCCCGAGAGCCCCTTCGCGGGCCTCGCGCCGCCGGCCGACATCGGGGTGCGCCGCCAGATCCTGGCGGAGCCGGACGGCGACCTCGCCCGCCGGACCTGGGCCTCGCTCCAGGACGGCACCCCCATCGTGACCGCGGCCAAGCGCGGGGAGGGTCTCGTGGTGCTGGTGCACGTGACGGCCGACACCACCTGGTCGAACCTGCCGCTCTCCGGCCTGTTCGTCGACATGCTGCGGCGCACCCTCGCCCTCGCCGGCAGCGCGCCGCCGACGGCGGGCGGGGCCCCGGGCGCGGCCCCGCCGGTGCTGGCGCCGCGGCTCACCCTCGACGGGTTCGGCAGCCTGAAGCCGCCGCCCGCCACGGCCCGGGCCGTGCCGGCGACCTTCGTCGACCGCGCCACGGCCGACCACCCGCCGGGCTTCTACGGCCCGCTCGACGGCGGGCTCGCCGTCAACGCCCTGCGGCCCGACGACCGGCTCAAGACCCTCGGGCTCGCCGCCCTGACGGGCGCCCGCTTCGGCGGCCTCGACCAGGCCCGCACCCGCGACCTGCGCGGGGCCTTCTTCGCGGCGGCCCTCGCGCTCCTGACCCTCGACACCCTGGCGAGCCTCTGGCTCGGCGGCTTCCTCGGCCTGATGGCGGCCCGCCTGCGCCGCCGCCCCGCCGCGGCCCTCTGGCTCGTCGGCCTCCTCGCCCTCGCAGCCGGGCCGCCCCCGGCCCGCGCCGCCGAGGCCGGCCGGCCGAACGGCGTCGAGGCCGCCCTCGTCACCCGGATCGCCTTCGTGGTGACGGGCGACGCGGCGGTGGACGAGGCCAGCCGGGCCGGCCTCGCGGGCCTGACCCAGATGCTGGCGAGCCGCACGGCCCTGGAGCCCGGCGACCCGGTCGGGGTGGACCCGGCCCGGGACGAGCTCGCGTTCTACCCCCTGATCTACTGGCCGATCGTGGCGAGCCGGCCGCTGCCCGGCCCCCTCGCCATCCGGCGCATCGACGCCTTCATGAAGAACGGCGGCACGGTGATCTTCGACACCCGCGACGCCATGACGGCCCGCTCCGGCGGCCCGCAGACGCCCGAGGGCCTCTACCTCCAGCGGATGCTCTCGACCCTGGAGGTGCCCGAGCTCGAGCCGGTGCCCCGCGACCACGTCCTGACGAAGGCGTTCTACCTCGTCGACACGTTCCCGGGCCGCTACGCCAACGGCCAGACCTGGGTCGAGACCCTGCCGCCGGCCGGCGAGGGCACCGACCGCCGCCCGGCGCGGGCGGGCGACGGCGTCTCGCCCATCGTGATCACGGGCAACGACCTCGCCTCCGCCTGGGCCATGGGCCGGCGCGGCGAGGCGCTCTATCCCCTGGTCGGCGGCGACCCGCGCCAGCGCGAGATGGCGTTCCGGGGCGGGGTCAACCTCGTCATGTACGCGCTGACCGGCAACTACAAGGCGGACCAGGTCCACGTGCCGGCCCTGCTGGAGCGGCTGGGCCAGTGAGGGCCGGCCGCAGCGAGACGAGGCCGCGGGACCGCTTCCCCGGACGGGACCGCCCTCCCGTCCGGGCGCCGGGAATCCGGGGCAGTGAGGACCCTTCCGCATGCTGAGCGTGAGCCTGTCGCCCCTGGTGCCGATCCCGGTCCTGTGGGCCCTCGCCGGGCTCGTGGCCGTCATGGCCGCGCTCGCGCTCGCGGCGCGGGGGCCGGTGGCGCTGCTGCGGGTGCTCGTCCTCGCCCTGGTGCTGGCGGCGCTCACCAACCCGTCCCTGGTCCAGGAGGAGCGCGAGCCGGTCCGGGACGTCGTCGCCGTGGTGGTGGACCGCTCCGGCTCGCAGGGGCTCGGCGACCGGCCGGAGACGACCGAGCGGGTCAAGGCCGAGCTGCAGCGCCGCCTCGGCACCCTCGCGGAGATCGAGCCCCGCTTCGTCGAGGTGCCGGAGGCGGGCGGCGACGAGGGGACGCGGCTGTTCACCGCCCTCTCGAACGCCCTCTCCGACGTGCCGCCGGACCGGCTCGCCGGCGTGGTGATGCTCACCGACGGCGTGGTCCACGACATCCCGGCGGGCGTCGCGGCCCTGAGCTTCAAGGCGCCCCTACACGTGCTGGTCACCGGCCACCCGGACGAGCGCGACCGCCAGATCCGGCTGATCGAGGCGCCGCGCTTCGGCATCGTCGGGCGCGACCAGACCGTCCGGGCCGAGGTGATGGAGCGGGGCGGCACCGGCTCGGCGGTGGTCACGGTGCGGCGCGACGGCGAGGAGGTGGTGCGCCAGGTGGTGCGCACCGGGCGGCCGTTCTCCCTGACGCTCCGGGTCGAGCACGGCGGGCCCAACGTGGTCGAGATCGAGGCCGAGGCCCTGCCGGGGGAGCTCACCACCGCCAACAACCGCGCCGTGCTGCCCATCGAGGGCATCCGCGAGAAGCTCCGGGTGCTGCTGGTCTCGGGCGAGCCGCACGCGGGCGAGCGCACCTGGCGCAACCTCCTCAAGTCCGACGCCAACGTCGACCTCGTGCACTTCACCATCCTGCGCCCGCCCGAGAAGCAGGACGGCACCCCGATCTCCGAGCTGTCCCTGATCGCGTTCCCGACCCGCGAGCTGTTCCAGCAGAAGATCAAGGACTTCGATCTCATCATCTTCGACCGCTACGCCAACCAGAGCGTGCTGCCGTCGAGCTACTTCGACAACATCGTGCGCTACGTGCGCGAGGGCGGGGCCCTGCTGATCGCGGCCGGGCCCGAATTCGCCTCGGCCTCGAGCCTCGCCCGCACCCGCCTCGCCGCGATCCTGCCGGGCGAGCCGAACGGCCGGGTGGTCGAGCGGCCCTACAAGGCCGCCCTCACGGGCAGCGGCCAGAGGCACCCCGTCACCCGCGACCTGCCGGGCTCGGAGGCCTCGCCCCCCGCCTGGGGCGACTGGCTGCGGCTGATCGGGGCCGAGGTGCGGCCCGGCGTGACCCCGATCATGGCGGGGGCCGACGCGATGCCGCTGCTGGCGCTCTCCCGCGAGGAGAAGGGCCGGGTGGCGCTGCTCCTGTCCGACCACGCCTGGCTCTGGGCGCGGGGCTACCAGGAGGGCGGTCCCCACCTCGACCTGCTGCGGCGCCTCGCCCACTGGCTGATGAAGGAGCCGGCCCTGGAGGAGGAGGCGCTGCGCGCCGTAGCCACGGGGCACGGCCGCGAGGTGCGGGTCGAGCGCCAGACCATGGCGGACGCGACCGATCCCGTCACCGTGACGACGCCGACGGGCAGGAGCCGCACCCTCGCCCTCGATCCCGACCGGCCCGGCCTCTTCGCCGCCACCTTCGAGGCCCAGGAGCTCGGGCTCCACACCCTGCGCTCGGGCAACCTCGTGGCCTTCGTGAGCGTCGGGCCGGCGAATCCGCGCGAGCTCGTGGACGTGTTCAGCGACACCGAGCGCCTGCGCCCGGTCGCGGAGGCGACGGGGGGCTCCGTGCGCCGGGTCGCCGAGGCCAACGGCGGCGTGGCGGTGCCGCGCCTGCAGGTCGCCCGGTCCGGGCGCCTCGCCGGCGCCGACTGGATCGGGTTCCGGCCGAGCGACAGCGCGGTCGTGCGCGGCGTCTCGGTCTACCCGCTCGCCCTCGGTCTCGCGGCGCTGGCGGCGCTGGCGGCGGCCGTGCTGGCGATGTGGCTGGTGGAGGGGCGGCGCGGGCGGGCGTGAGGGGAGCCGCGGCGCGGGGCCTGAAGCCGAGCGCCGCGGGGCGCGGGGAGGGGCGCCCGCCCCGGCCTCACGCCTCGGCGGGCGTCTCGGCCGCCTTCGGGCCGCCCTTGGCGACGCCGACGAGGGCCGGGCGCAGGACCCGCTCGCCGATGACGTAGCCGGTCTGCACCACCTGCACGACGGTGCCGCCCGCCACGTCGGGGTTGGGCACCTCGAACATCGCCTGGTGCAGGTTCGGGTCGAAGCGCTGGCCCTGCGGGTCGACGCGCTTCACCCCGTGGCGCTCCAGGGTCTTGACGAGGTCGCGCTCGGTCAGCTCGATGCCGTCGATCAGCGCCTTCAGCGCCCCTTCGGCGCCGGCGCGGGCCTCGGCCGGCACGCTCTCGAGGGCGCGGCGGACGTTGTCGGCCGCGTTCAGCATGTCGCGGGCGAAGTTCGTCACCGCGTAGGTGCGGGCGTCCGCCACCTCGCGCTCGGTCCGCCGGCGCATGTTCTCCATGTCGGCGAGGGCGCGCAGCAGCTTGTCCTTCAGGTCGAGCTTCTCGGCCTCGAGGGCCGCGACCGCGTCGGGTGCGGGCTCCGGCGCGGCGGCCTCGGCGAGGTCGGCTTCGGTCGACGTGGCCCGCGCGGCATTCTCCGTGTCGTTCGGCGTCATCGTGGTTCCAGAACAAGGATCGGGGATGGGCTGATATCAGGTGCGCGCGCGGCGAAATCAAGCTTCGCCGCCGGGGAGCGCCGCGCCGGCCCGGGCGCGCGCCGTCCCGGACCGCCGGGCGCCGCCGGCGCGCTGCCCGGCCGGCGGCTCGGCCTCGAACACCGCCATCACGGCCCGGCGGATCGTCGCCTGCCGGTCGGGCTGGGTCACCTTGGTGCCGGTGAGGTCGGTGACGTAGAACACGTCCACGGCCCGCTCGCCGAAGGTGGCGACGTGCGCCGAGGTGATGTTGAGGTTGAGCCGGCTCAGGGCCGTCGTGAGGTCGTAGAGCAGGCCCGGCCGGTCGAGGCCGGAGATCTCCAGCACCGTCTCCCGGGCCGAGAGGGCGTTGTCGATCGAGAGGTCGGGCGCGACCTGGAAGGTCCGCGGCCGGTCCTTGCGCGGGTGGCGGTCGGCCACGAGCTCGGCGATCCGGATCTCGCCCTTGAGCGCCCGCTCGATCGCGGTGGCGATGCGGCCGGCCCGGCGCAGCTCGTCCTCGTCCCGATCGAACGCCCGCGACAGCACGATGGTGTCGAGCACGAAGCCGTCGGCCGTGGTGAAGATCTGGGCGTCCACGATGTTGCCGCCCGCCGCCGCGCAGGCCCCCGTGAGGATCGCGAGGAGCCGCGGGTGGTCGGGCGAGTAGACGGTGAGCTCGGTGACGCCCCGGAACTGGTCGGTCTCGTAGGCGGTCGCGACCGTGCGCCCCTCGGCCACGGTGGCGCGGATGAAGCGGGCGTTCTTGAGCTGGCGGGGCGCGTCGACCTTGAGCCAGTAATGCGGGTAGTGCCGGCCCGCGTAGGCGTCGAACGCCTCGGCCGCCCAGTCGGTGAGCTGCTCGCGCAGGCGCATCTGGATCAGCCGCACCCGGTCGGTGCGCGGGATCTCCGAGTGGCCCCCCGACAGGACCATCTCGGTCTCGTAGTAGAGGGTGCGCAGGAGCGTCGCCTTCCAGGCCGTCCACACGCCGGGCCCGACCGCCTTGATGTCCGCGATGGTGAGGACGAGGAGGAGCTTCAGGCGCTCGAGGCTCTGGACCACCCCCGCGAAGGTCTCGATCGTCTTCGGGTCCGAGAGGTCGCGGCTCTGGGCGGTCATCGACATCAGGAGGTGGTGCTCGACGAGCCAGGCCACGGTGCCGGTCTCGGCCGCGTCGAGGCCGAAGCGCGGGCCGAGCTTGCGCGCCACCGCGGCGCCGGCGATCGAGTGGTCCTCCTTCCGGCCCTTGGCGATGTCGTGCAGGAACATCGCTACGTAGAGGGCGCGGCGGTTCTGGATCGTGCCGACGATCCTGTGGGCGAGGGGGTGCTCGTCCTCCATGTCGCCGGACTCGATCTTGGCCAGGACGCCGAGGGAGCGGATCAGGTGCTCGTCCACCGTGAAGTGGTGGTACATGTTGAACTGCATCATCGCGACGATGCGGCCGAAATCCGGCACGAAGCGCCCGAGCACGCCGGTCTCGTTCATGTGCCGCAGCACCGTCTCGGGGGCGTTCTGCGAGGTGAGCAGCTCGAGGAACAGCCGGTTCGCCTCCCGGTCGACGCGCACCATCGGGCCGATCAGGCTGAGGGAGCGGGTGGCGAGCCGGCTCGCATCCGGGTGGATCGCCACGTCGTGCCGGTCGGAGAGCCAGAACAGGCGGATCAGGTTGACGGGATCGCGCTCGAAGGCGTCGTCGCTGCGCACGCTGAGGCGGCCGGTGTGGATGCGGAACTCGTCCGCCTCGAGGTCGGGCGCGCGGAAGCGCTGCCTGAAGTGGCCGAACCAGCGGTTCAGCACCGGGGGCCGCTTGGCGTGGCGCGCCTCCATCTCGGCGCACACGATGGCGGTGAGGTCGCCGACGTCCTTGGCGATCAGGAAGTAGGACTTCATGAAGCGCTCGACGGCCGCGAGGCCGCCGCGGGCGCCGTAGCCGAGGCGCTCGGCGATGCGCGGCTGCAGCCCGAAGGACAGCCGCTCCTCGGCCCGTCCGGTGGCGAAGTGCATGTGGCAGCGCACCCGCCACAGGAACTCGTCGCAGCGCTGGAACAGCCGGAACTCGTCGGGCGTGAACAGGCCGGCCTCGACGAGGTCCTCGGCCTCCTTGACCCGGAACGTGTACTTGGCGATCCAGAACAGCGTGTTGAGGTCGCGCAGGCCCCCCTTGCCGTCCTTGACGTTGGGCTCCACGAGGTAGCGCGAGGCGCCGCTCTTGGCGACGCGGGCGTCCCGCTCCCGGAGCTTGGCCTCGACGAACTCGGCCGCCGTGCCCTGCACCACCTCGCGGTCGAAGCGGGAGGCGAGCTCGTCGAACAGGACGCGGTCGCCGAACAGGAAGCGCGATTCGAGCAGCGCCGTGCGGACCGTCATGTCGGCCCGGCCCTCGCGCAGGCACTCCGCCACCGAGCGGGTGGCGTGGCCGACCTTGAGCTTCAGGTCCCACAGCACGTAGAGCATCGCCTCGACGACGCTCTCGCTCCAGGCGGTCTGCTTGTAGGGCAGCAGGAACAGGAGATCGATGTCGGAGCCCGGCGCCAGGGTGCCGCGGCCGTAGCCGCCGGTCGCCACGACGGCGATCTGCTCGGCCGCCGTCGGGTTGTCGGCTCTGTAGAGCCGCTTCACCACAGCGTCGTAGATCGTGCGGATCACCGCGTCCATCAGGCCGCACAGGCGCCCCGCGCAGGCGTGGCCGTCGCGCTCGCGCAGGAGGCGCTGCTCGGCGTCGGCGCGCCCCTCCTCGATGATGCGCCGCAATTCCGGCACCAGCCGCTCGCGCAGGCGCGTCGGGTCGCTCATGGACTGGTCGATGCCGGCGAGGAGCGCGGCGAGGTCGGCGGCGCAATCGTACATGCGGTCCCGCGGTCATACCCAAGGGGAGGAAGGGGCGCCCGGGTCACGGCGCGTCCCGCGATTGTTTCGCACCCGGCCACCGGAAAGCCAATCATCCCGGTGCCGCGGAGCGACCCGGGGCGGGAGGGGCGCCCGCGGGCGCCGGATCCGTCACTCCGTCCGGATCGTTTGACAGAAAGAACGACGTCGCATAGTCGGGTCCGATGCCCGGGACAGGAACGACCAGGGGAGTGACCATGCCCATTCACCGCCGCGCGCTGATCGGCGCCCTCGGGGCGGCCGCCCTGCTCCCGACCCGCGACGGCGCGGGCGCCCAGGGGGTGCGGGAGGTCCGCCTCGACTGGGCGACCTACAACCCCGTGAGCCTCGTCCTGAAGGAGAAGGGCTTCCTCGAGAAGGCCCTGGCCGGCGACGGGGTCGGCGTGCGCTGGGTGCAGTCCCTCGGGTCCAACAAGGCCCTGGAATTCCTCAACGCCGGCTCGATCGACATCGGCTCGACCGCCGGCGCCGCGGCCCTGCTCGCGCGCCTCAACGGCAACCCGATCCGGGCCGTCTACGTCTTCTCCCGCCCGGAATGGACCGCGCTCGTGACCCGGCCCGGCACCGGCATCGCCGGCGTGAAGGACCTGAAGGGCCGGCGCGTCGCCGTCACCCGGGGCACCGATCCGCACATCTTCCTGATCCGGGCCCTGCGCGGGGCGGGCCTCAGCGAGCGCGACGTCAAGCTGGTGCTGCTCCAGCACCCCGACGGCCGCACGGCCCTCGACCGCGGCGACGTCGATGCCTGGGCGGGCCTCGACCCGATCATGGCGGCGGCGGAGATCGAGAACGGCGACGTGCTGTTCCACCGCGACGCCGCCGCCAACACCTGGGGCGTGCTCAACGTCCGGGAGGATTTCGCCAAGCAGAGCCCGGACGTGACCCGCAAGGTGCTCGCCGCCTACGAGGAGGCACGCACCCTCGCCCTGACGCAGCCGGACGAACTGCGGCGCATCCTCGTCGCGGCGACGCGGCTGCCCGAGCCGGTGGTGGCGCGCCAGCTCGAGCGCACGGACCTGTCGCGCTCCGAGATCGGCCCGCTCCAGGCCGAGACGATCCTGGACGCCGGCACGGCGCTCCTCGACGCCGGCGTGATCCCGGCCGGCACCGATGTCGGCGCCGCCGTCGAGGCGCTCATCGACCGGCGCTTCAACGCCCCCGCCCGCTGACGCGCGGCGCCGGCATGGAGGCCTCCCCGCATCCCGGCCTCGCGGTCGCGGCGCCGCGGGCGCGCGCCGCGGGCCTGCCCGGCGGGCGGGCGCTCCTCGGCCTCGTCCTGCCGCTCGCCCTGGCGCTCGGCTGGGAGGCGGCGGTGCGGGCGGGCCTGGCGCAGGGGCGGCTGGTGCCGCCGCCGAGCCGGGTGCTGGGCACGCTCTGGGGGCTCGCCGCCACGGGCGAGCTCTGGGTCCACGTGACGGCGAGCCTCGTGCGGGTCGCGACTGGCTTCGGCTTCGGCGCCCTCGCGGGCATCGCGGTCGGGGCGCTCACCGGCACGCTGCCGCTGGCGCGCCGGCTCCTCGACCCGAGCCTCCAGGCCCTGCGGGCGATCCCCTCCATCGCCTGGGTGCCGCTGTTCATCCTGTGGTTCGGCATCTTCGAGACCTCGAAGGTCACCCTAATCGCCGTCGGGGTGTTCTTCCCCGTCTATCTCGGCGTCGCGGGCGCCATCGCGTCGGTGGACCGCAAGCTCGTGGAGGTCGGGCGCGTCTTCCGGCTGACCCGGCCCGCGCTCGCCCGCCGCATCCTGCTGCCGGCGGTGCTGCCGGCCGCCGTGGTGGCGCTGCGCACCGGCCTCGGGCTCGGCTTCATGTTCGTGGCCGCGGCCGAGCTGCTCGGCGCCTCCGAGGGCCTGGGCTACCTCCTGCTCGACGGCCAGCAGCTCGGCAAGCCCGACCAGATCGTCGCCGCGATCATCGCCTTCGCGGTCCTGGGCAAGCTCTGCGACGCCGTGCTGGTGGCGCTCACCCGTCCGCTGGCGCGCTGGCAGGACACCGCCCGCGAGACCCTGTAGATGCTCGTCCTCGACCGGCTCTCCAAGACCTACGCCGACGGGACCCGGGCGCTCGCCGACATCGCCCTGACCGTGCGGGCGGCCGAGATCGTGGCGCTCATCGGCGGCTCGGGCTGCGGCAAGACCACCCTGCTGCGCCTCATCGCCGGGCTCGACCGGGCGAGCGCCGGCCGCATCAGCCTCGACGGCGAGGCCATCGCGGGCCCGCACCCGGGCGTCGGCATCGTGTTCCAGGAGCCGCGCCTGCTGCCCTGGCTCAGCGTCGCCGGCAACGTGGCCTTCGGCCTGTCCGCCCTGGCGCGGGAGGAGCGCCGCGCCCGGGTGGCGCACGCCCTGGAGCGGGTCGGCCTCGCCGAGCATGCCGGGCGCTGGCCGCGGGAATTGTCGGGCGGGCAGCAGCAGCGGGTGGCCATCGCCCGCGCCTTCGTGGCCGCCCCGAAGGTGCTGCTCCTCGACGAGCCGTTCTCGGCCCTCGACGCCTTCACCCGGGCCGGGCTGCACCGCCACCTCCTGGCCCTGTGGGAGGAGAGCCGGCCCACGGTGCTCCTCGTCACCCACGACGTGGCCGAGGCGGTGGCGCTCGCCGACCGGGTCGTGGTGCTGCGGCCAAAGCCCGGCCGGATCGACGACACCATCCCGCTGGCCCTGAGCCGCCCGCGCCAGCCGACCTCGCCGGGCAGCGAGGCGGCCGCGCGCCAGGTCCTGGCCAGCCTCGACCGCTCGCTGCGCCCGGACGACGCGCCGGCCGGCGCCCGGCCCGACGCCACGGCGCTCTGGTGGTGAGCGCCCGCGGCGGGCCCTGGCGGCCGCGCCGTCCGGAGTGCTAAGCCGCGCCGGACCGACACCCCGGGAGGACACCATGGACGCCACCGAACTGCGCTCGCTCCAGGCCCCGCTGAAGGACCGCTACCGCTCCGAGCCGGACGCCGCGGTGGTCACCCTGACGGCGCAGGGCTCCCTCGACGACGGCGGCATCGCCTGCAAGGTCGAGACCGGCCGCGCCCTCGCGGTCGCGGGCCTGCACCCGGCGAGCGGCGGCTCGGGCGCCGAGCTCTGCTCCGGCGACATGCTGCTCGAGGCCCTCGTCGCCTGCGCGGGCGTGACCCTGAAGGCCGTCGCGACCGCCCTCGAGATCCCCCTGCGCAAGGGCCTGGTGAAGGCCGAGGGCGACCTCGACTTCCGGGGCACGCTCGGCGTCGACAAGGGCGCCCCGGTGGGCTTCCGGGCGATCCGCCTGGCCTTCGAGGTCGACGCGGACGCCCCCCAGGAGAAGCTCGACCAGCTCCTGAAGCTCACCGAGCGCTACTGCGTGGTGTTCCAGACCATCAACCAGCGCCCGCAGCTCGACGTGACGATGGCGCGGGGCTGAGGCGCGGGCCGGCCCTCACCCGCCCCGCGCCAGGAACTGCCGGAAGCGCTCCGAGCGCGGGGCGCCGAAGACGGCGTCGGGCGGGCCGTCCTCCTCGATGCGGCCCTCGTGCAGGAACACCACCCGGTGGGCGACGTCGCGGGCGAACGCCATCTCGTGGGTGACGACCAGCATGGTGCGGCCCTCCTCGGCGAGCGCCCGCATCACCCGCAGCACCTCGGCGACGCGCTCCGGGTCGAGGGCGGAGGTCGGCTCGTCGAACAGGAGCACGCGGGGATGCATGGCGAGCGCCCGCGCGATGGCGGCGCGCTGCTGCTGGCCGCCCGAGAGGTGGGCCGGGTAGTGGTCGCGCTTGTCGGCGATGCCGACCTTCGCCAGGAGCGCCTCGGCCTCCGCCACGCAGGCGGCCCGCGGCCGGCGCTGGACGTGGACCGGCGCCTCGATGACGTTCTCCAGCACGGTGCGGTGCGACCAGAGATTGAAGCTCTGGAACACCATGCCGACCCGCGAGCGGATGCGGTCGACCTGCGCGGCGTCGGCCGGCACCCGGCCCCGGCTCCGCGCCCGCCACAGGATGGCCTCGTCGCCCACCACCACCTCGCCGGCCTCCGGCACCTCCAGGAGGTTGATGCAGCGCAGGAGCGTCGACTTGCCCGATCCGGAGGAGCCCAGGATCGCCACCACCTCGCCCTCGCGGGCGGAGAGCGAGATCCCGCGCAGCACCTCGAGGGCGCCGAAATGCTTGTGCAGGTCGCGGACCGCGACGGCCTCGGGGCGGGTGGGGCTGGGGGCGAGCATGGCGGGATCCGGGGTGGTCAGGCGGCGCGGGGCGCCACGGCCGGCCGGGGGCGCAGGTCGGGGGCGAGCCAGGCCTCGGCGGCGCGCACGAGGCCGATGACGACGAACGTGACGGCGAGGTAGAAGGCGCCGGCGCAGAGGAAGACCTCGAGCGCCCGGAAGCTCTGGGCGATGAGCTTCTGGGCGATGCCGGTGATCTCCAGGAGCGTGATCGTCGAGGCGAGCGACGTCGCCTTGACGACCGAGATCACCTCGTTGCCGTAGGCCGGCAGGGCCTGGCGGGCGGCGAGCGGCAGCATCACGCGGCGGAACAGCAGGAGCCGGGGCATCCCGCAGGCGCGGCCGGCGACGAGCGCCCCGTGCGGCACCGCCAGGATGCCGCCCCGGAGGATCTCGGCCGTGTAGGCCCCGGTGTTGAGCGAGAGGGCGAGCAGCGCGCACCAGTACGGCTCGCGGAAGAAGCCCCACAGCCCCATGGCCTGGAGGCTCGGGCGGAACTGGCCGAGGCCGTAGTAGATCAGGAAGATCTGCACGAGGAGCGGCGTGCCGCGGAACACGAAGACGTAGAGGCGCGCGAGCCCGTCCGGTACGGGCCCGCCCGCGAGCCGCCCGAAGGCCGCGAGCGCCGCCAGCGCCCCGCCGCAGGCCACCGACCCGGCGGTGAGGCCGAGCGTGACCGGCACGCCGGCGAGGAGGGCCCGCACGGTCGCGGCGAGGAAGTCGAGGTCGATCACGGCAGGCCCCGGCGCGCCCGGGTCTCGGCGCGGGAGAAGCCCCAGGTCGAGAGCGACGTGATGGCGAGGTAGAGGGCGCCGGCGGCGAGGTAGAAGGTGAAGGGCTGCCGGGTCGAGCCGGCGCCGACCTGGGCCTGGCGCAGCAGCTCGACGAGGCCCGTCACCGAGACCAGCGCCGAGTCCTTGAGCAGGATCTGCCAGACGTTGCCGAGGCCGGGCAGCGCCGTGCGGGCGACCAGGGGGGCGACGACCCGGCGCAGCATCAGGCCGCGGTGCATGCCGACGGCGCGGGCCGCCTCCAGCTGGCCGCGGTCGAGGGCGAGGGTGGCGCCCCGGAACACCTCGGCCTGGTAGGCGCCCGAGATGATGCCGAGCGCCGCGACGCCGACCCCGAAGGCCGGCAGCCCGACGAAGCCCGTGGCCCCGAACCAGCCCGCGACGGTGCCGAGCGCCGTGCTGCCGCCGAAGTACAGGAGGTAGATCACGAGGAGGTCCGGCACCCCGCGCAGGACCGTGGTGTAGACGTCGGCGAGCGCCCGCAGGGGGGCGGCGCCCGACAGCTTGGCGGCCGCCGCGGCGGCGCCGAGGACGGCCCCGGCGGCGAAGCCGCACAGCGCCAGGGCGAGGGTGGTGGCGGCCGCCGCCAGGAGGGCGGCGCCCCAGCCGCCCGCCCCGAAGCCGAGGAGCGTGAGGGCGCTCATCGCGGGTGCGTCAGCCCTGCGGGGTCATGTCGGCCTTGAACCACTTCATCGACAGGGTCCTGAGGGTGCCGTCGGCGATCACCGAGGCGATGCCCTCGTCGAGCCGCGTCTTGAGGGCGGCCTCGCCCCTGCGCAGGCCGATGGCGACCCCCTTGCCCAGCACGCCGCCGCGGAAGCGCGGCCCGGCCAGCATCACGGTGTCGGCGAATTCGGGCTTCTCCGCCGTGGCGCGCAGGGGCGCGTCGTTGGCGAAGATCGCGTCGAGGCGGCCGGCCGAGAGGTCGAGGTCGTGCTGCTCGGTCGTCTTGTACTCCCGCACCTCGACGACGCCCTTCAGGTAGCGGTCGAGGAAGGCGGCGTGGATGGTCGAGACCTGCACGCCCACGGTCTTGCCCTTGAGGAGCGGCTTGATCGCGTCGATGGCCTTCTGCGCCTCGGCCTCGTCGAGGAGGCTGAACTTCTGGCCGCCGAGGGGCAGCTTGGCGAGGGGGCCGGCGCGGTCGACCGCGAGGCCCGAGGAATCGCCGCTGTAGGGGCGCGAGAAGTCCACGACCTTGAGGCGCGCCTCCGTGATGGTCATGCCCGACATGATGGCGTCGAACTTCCTGGCCTGGAGGCCCGGGACGACTCCCTCCCAGTCCTGGGCCACGAACTCGCACCGGAGCTTGGCGCGGGCGCAGATCTCGCGGCCGAGCTCGATCTCGTAGCCGTCGAGGCTGCCGTCCGGCTTGGTGAAGTTGTAGGGCGCGTAGGCGCCCTCGGTGGCGATCCTGACCGTGGCCGGCACCGCGTCCTCGGCGCGGGCCGCGCCGGTCACGGCGGCGGTCACGGTCAACCCCGCGACGGTCAGCCCCGTGACGGTCACGGCGAGGGCGAACAGCGACCTGAGCTTCATCGTGGCGTGTTCCTTCGGGCGTCCGGCCCCCAGCTAACCCGCAATGCCGGCCCGCAGGCAAGGGCCGCGTTCCCGCCGGCGCCGCCCGCGCCGGCGCGGGCCGGAACGGGGGCGCGGGAGAAACGGGGGCGCGGGAGACCGGATGCCAGCCCCGTGCCAGAGCCCGTTTGCGCTTCGCGGCGCGCGCTGCTATCCCGCCGCCGCGGAGCCCTCCCGGCGTCCGGCGGGAGCGGGTCGATGCGGCGGCGGGGCGGGGCGCGACGACGGATCGGCTGAGCCCGCCGCCACGCCCGTCCCGACGCCCGCCGCGAGTTTGATCGAGCCGTGACCACGCTTCCCCTCGTCATCCGCCCCGAGACCGCGCGCGACGGCGACGCGATCGAGCGCCTGCACGAGCGCGCCTTCGGGCCGGGCCGCTTCGCCCGCACGGCCTACCGCCTGCGCGAGGGGGTGGCGCACCTGCCCGACCTGTCCTTCACGGCGCTCGTCGGCACGCTGCTCGTCGGCTCGGTGCGGGTGTCGCCGGCCCGCGCCGGGGACGCCCCCGCGCTGGTGCTCGGGCCGCTCACGGTCGATCCCGCCTTCGGCAGCCGCGGCATCGGCGGCGCGCTGATGCGGGCCTCGCTCGAGGCCGGGCGGGCGGGCGGCCACGGGCTGGTGCTGCTCGTCGGCGACGCGCCCTACTACGCCCGCTTCGGCTTCCGGGTCGTGCCCCCGCGCCGCCTCACGCTGCCGGGCCCGGTCGATCCGGCCCGGTTCCTGGTGCTGGAACTGCGCGAGGGCGCCCTCGCCGGGGCGGGCGGGAGCGTGGTCGGGTGGGCCGCGTGAGGCGGCTCCTCAGTGGGCGGCGCCGCGCTGCGCCGCGCCTGGCGGCCGCTGCACCGCCCGGGCCTGCTCGGCCTGGAGCGCGTTGATCAGGTAGGGGCGCCACAGGCCGAAGGCGGCGTGGACCGTCCTGTCGATGTCGACGAAGTGGAACGGCTTGCGCAGCAGGCCCGCGATCCCGAACGTGTCGAAGCGGCTCGTCTCGGCGTCGAGGTCGACCCCCATCATGATCAGCTTGGTGGCGCTCTGCCGGTCCTGGATCTGGCAGGCGACCTCGAGGGCCGGGTAGTCGGGCAGCGCCATGTCGATGATCGCGATGTCGAACAGGCGCCGGCGGGCGAGGTTGACGGCGCGGCGGCCGCCCTCGGATTCGACGACCTCGAACGAGAAGTGGCTCTGGTCCAGGAGCCGCCGGATGACCGCCCGCGTGGCCCGGTTCGGGTCGACCACGAGGAGGCTGAGGGTGCGCCGGATGACCCGGCAGGCCTCGACGGCGTTGCGCACCTGCCGCCCGCCGACGGGCTTCAGCAGCACGTCGTAGGCGCCGAGATGCGTGGCGATCGAGGGCCAGCGCGGCGAGAGCAGGTCCGAGACCAGGATCACCATGCTGTGCCGGCCGGCCTCGGCCCGCCAGCGCGCGATCGCCGCCCCGTCGGTCTGGGGCAGGACCACGTCGACGAAGACGAGGTCGACCCGGTCGCGCTCGAGGGCCCGCTGCAGGTCGACGCCGTTCGTCGCCTCGCGGACGGTCGCGTCGGGCGCCTCGGCCCTGATCGCGTCCGCCAGGAGCCGACGCATCTCGTCGTCGGCATCGGCGATCAGGACCGTCAGGGGGCTGGACATGAGGGGGCAATCCGTGCGGCGGCCGTCCCGCACCCTAGCCCCCAGGGTTCTTACGATTCGTTGCGCGCGAGACTTGCCGGACCGGCCGCGTGCAACCCCGGGTCGCGCCGCCCTCACCGGCGGCCGGCGAGGTCCCCCATCCGCGCCGCGCGGCCCTGCTCGACGTGCCAGCGCGCATCCGCGACCTGGAGCCTGAGGCGCCGCCGTCTCCAGAGATGGTAGAGGCGCAGGAAGCGCGGGCCCTTGGCCACGCGCCGCTCGTGGTGGGCGAGCCGGCGCAGCAGGCCGGGCAGGCAGGCCCCCGCCGCCTCGCCGGTCGCGATGTCGCCGAGGCGGACCTGGCGCCGAAGCTCAGCCCGGTAATCCTCCACGGGACGCTCCCTGCGCGATCGGCGGATCCGTGCCCGAGGATGTCAGGTTCCCGCCCCGGCACAACGCGACATCGGCGCGCCCCGGGCCCGCGCCCGGCGGCGGCCACGGGCAAAAAAGAGGCCCTGCCGGCGGGAGCGAGCAGGGCGGAGAAGTCGACTTGGGGGCCTCAGCAACATCCCGACTGGTCGTCCACCCGGTCGAGACCGGGCCAGCCGGGACGGTCCGGCAAGAATTGCCGCAACACTTGTTAGTCTGATTGGTGTTTCGGACCAGCGCCTTCACTTTTGTGAATATCCGTGGTCCGCTAACCGCAACATCAACCCAACTCAGGGCGGGCGGCCGGGCGAGACGTAGTCGGCAATCGAGATCAGGGCGGGCAGGTCGCGCAAGCTGATGGCGGTGGCGCGCTGCTCGATCAGGCCGTCGCGCCGCAACTGCTGCATGGTGCGGTTGACGTGCACGACGCTCAGGCCGAGGGCATCGGCGAGGATCTCCTGGGTGATCGGGAAGGCGAACCGGTTCTCGTGCACCCGGTCGATGGCCGCCAGGCGCTCGCGCAGCTCGATCAGGAAGTGCGCGACGCGCTCGTAGGCCGTCTGGCGCCCGAGCCGCACGACCTGGTTGATCAGCCAGATCTCCTCGAGCTCGTGCCCCTGCCGGCAGGCCTCCGCGAGCCGCGACTCGCAGGCCTGCACGGCCCTCAGCAGGGCGCCGGCGTCGCTGACCTGGGCCGGCGTCAGCGTCACCACGGACCCGAAGGGCAGGGAGCGGCGGCGCTGCGCGAACCCGATCAGGTCGCCGGGCAGCAGCATGACGACGATCTGGCGCCGGCCGTCGGCGAGGAGGCGCTGCCGGCAGGCCCAGCCCTCGACCAGGATCTGGGGGCGCGGCGAGGCGTCTCCGTCGCGGACGAGCTCGGTCCGGGCCGGCACGCTCGCGGCCTTGGCGGTGACCTGGCGCAGGAACGCCTCGTCGCCCGGCGCCAGGGCGGCGAAGCCCGACAGCCGCCGGACCGCCGCGTCGGCGCCCGGGACCGGGATCGGCGGGCTCGTCGTCATGCCCGCCCGGCTCCCGTCCGGGAGGGGGCGGGAGGCCGGCGGATGCGGGGAGACGGTGGGGTCGGCTCGGTCCGCATCGTCGGTTTCCGCAGGCGTCTGGAGGGAGGAGGCTTCGTGGAACGGAACTCCGATCGCGCACCGGATCCCGCCGGGCCGGCCGCCGCGCTCCGGACCCGCCCCCGGCCCGGACGGCGCGCGCGCGCCTCGCGCGGGGCCGCCGCGACG
>NZ_QOWC01000008.1 GCF_003574465.1 Methylobacterium crusticola | reverse complement strand
GGGGCGCGCGCCGGCGCTCACGACGCCCCGGGCCGGGCCGGCCCGAAGCGGTCGCGCCAGGCCGCCTGCGCGCCCGGGAGCGGGAGGGCGGCGGCGCGGTGGACGCCGATGGCCACCGCCCGGGCCAGCACCCGTGCGGCCTCGTCGCCGAGCCGCGCGAGGCCGTCCAGCGGATCGGCGAGCGGCACCGCGCCCGTCCCCACCGCGAAGACCACGTCGCCGTCGAGGGGCGTGTGGGCGGGCACGATCGCCCGGGCGAGGCCGTCCTGCGCCATCACGGCGAGGCGCCGGGCCTCGGCCTTGGTCAGGCGCGCATCCGTCGCCACGACCGCGAGCGTGGTGTTGGCGCCGGGAAGCGGCCGCTCGGGCCACGCGAAGGCGTCGGGCGGGATGCGGGGAGCGGGGCCGTAGCCGCCGAACTCGTCCCCGACCTCGAAGGGCCCGGCCCAGAAATGCGGCCCGTCGCCGACCGTCACGCGCCCGAGCGCGTTCACCACCGCGAGCGCGGCGACCCGCGCGCCCGTCCCGGCCGCCGCCGCGCCGGCGCTGCCGAGCCCGCCCTTGAGGGTCGCAGTGCGCGCCCCGAGGCCCGCCCCGACCGAGCCGAGCGCCACCGGCCCGGCCGTCGCCCGCCCGGCCGCCGCGTAGCCGAGGTCGCGGTAGGGCGCGAAGCGGCCCCAGGCCTTGTCGCCGCCGTTGAGGAGGTCGAACAGGATCGCCGCCGGCACGATCGGCACCCGCGCGGCGCCGACCGCGAAGCCGCGCCCGGCCTCGGCGAGCCACGCGGTCACCCCCGAGGCCGCGTCGAGCCCGAAGGCCGAGCCGCCCGAGAGGACGAGGGCGTCGATGCCCTGGACGGTCCGCTCGGGGTCGAGGAGGTCGGTCTCGCGGGTGCCGGGCCCGCCGCCCCGCACGTCGACCGCGGCGGTCACGGGCGCGTCGAACAGGATCGCGGTGACGCCGCTCGCCAGGCGGGCGTCGTCGGCGTGGCCGACCCGCACGCCCGCGATGTCGGTCAGGCTCCCGGTCGCCGTGCCGCCCGTCGCCCCGCCGTCAGCCATGGTCCGCGCCCGCCATGCAGCCATATGGAGCGGGCGGCGGACGGCCCGTCAATCCCGCGTCGGCACCGTCGCCCGCCAGGGAGCAGCGCCTCCCGCCAGGGAGCAGCAACTCCCGCCAGGGAGCAGCAACTCCCGCCAGGGAGCAGCGCCTCGGCGCCGGCCCCCGGGGACCGCGCCGGGCGTGGCGGCGGCGGCAGGCGGCGCGGCCCCGGGCGGGCCCCCTGAGCCCGCCGGCATCGCCTTGATCTCCCGTGGTCTTTCTCGCCGGACCGTGGATCGCGCCGGCGAATGGTGCTTAGCTCGGCCGCCCGCAGGCTCGACGCCGGGAGTGCCCTCGTTGCTCACCAACACGGAAATCGTCATCCGGCTGACGCTCGCGGCGCTGATGGGCAGCGTCGTCGGCCTCGAGCGCGAGCGGCTGCTCTGGGCGGCGGGGCTGCGCACCCACATGCTGGTCAGCGTCGGCGCCTGCCTGATCATGATCGTGTCGGCCTTCGGGTTCGGCGACGTCCTCGGCGACAGCCACGTGGTGCTCGACCCCTCGCGCATGGCCGCGCAGGTCGTCTCCGGTATCGGCTTCCTCGGCGCCGGCACGATCCTGCTCAGGGGCGAGGTGGTGCGCGGCCTCACCACCGCGGCGAGCCTGTGGGCGGTGGCCGCCATCGGCCTCGCGGTCGGGGGCGGCCTCTACGGCGCGGCGGTCGCGGCGACCGTCATCGTGCTCGTCATCCTGGCCGGGGTGAAGCCCATCGAAGAGCATTTTCGCGAGCGGATGCAGACCCGCTCGCTCCGGTTCACCGCGAAGCAGGGCGCCGTCTCGATCGACGTGCTCCAGCAGATCACCGGCGAGCGCTTCTCCCGGGTCCGGCAGTTCGTGGCCCGCCAGAGCGACCCGGACGTCGAGGAGGTCACCGTGTCCTTCGTGCGCCTGTCGCGGCAGAGCGTGGCGGAGATCGCCGCCCGGCTGCGCGCCCATCCGGGCGTGGTCGCGGTGACAGGCGAGGAGGAGTGAGGCCCCGTCAGCGCGCCGCTCCGCGCAGGCGGCTCGGCGGCCGGTCGTGGACCCGGGCCCAGGCCCGCCGGAGCTGGCGCGGCGAGGCGAAGCCCGCCCGCTCGGCCACCCGCTCCATGTCGAGCCGGGTCTGGGCCAGGAGGTCGCGCGCCAGCGCCACCCGCAGCCCGTTGACGTAGGCCGGCAGTCCCATCCCGGCGTGGCGGTTGAACAGGCGCGAGAGGTGGCGCGGGCTCGTGCCCGCGAGGTCGGCCAGCGCCTCGAGGGTCCAGGCCCGGGCCGGCTCGGCGCTGACGGCGTCCTGCACCCGGTGGATGGCCGGGTGGAGGTGGTTGCGCCCGTCGAGCCAG
Source organism: Methylobacterium crusticola (assembly GCF_003574465.1). Lineage (GTDB taxonomy): Bacteria > Pseudomonadota > Alphaproteobacteria > Rhizobiales > Beijerinckiaceae > Methylobacterium > Methylobacterium crusticola. The sequence continues at coordinate 80,764 of NZ_QOWC01000008.1, read as the reverse complement.
GGCGAGACCTGCGGGTCGGCCCCGGCGCGGCGCAGGTAGACCACGAGGTAGCGCGCCACCGCCACCGCGCAGGCCGGGTCGACGAGGCGGGTCACGAGGTGGAGCATCAGGTCGATGCCCGCCGCGATGCCGGCGCTGGTGAAGCGCTCGCCGTCCTCCACGTAGAGCCGGTCCTCCAGCACCCGGGCGGCCGGCGCGAGGGCGGCGAGCTCGGCGCAGCAGGCGTGGTGCGTCGTGCAGGCGTGGCCGTCGAGGAGCCCGGCCCGCGCGGCGAGGAGCGCGCCCGAGCAGATCGAGACCAGGCGGTGCCCCGGCCGCACCGCCCGCCGTAGCCAGGCGACGATCCGCGCCTGCGCCTCCCGCTCCGCCGGGGTGACGGGCGCGTCCGCGCCCAGCACCTCCTCGGCCGTCCCGGACAGGATCACGAGGGCCCCCTCGGGCAGGGGGTCGGGCAGGGGCGCGAGCTCCGCCAGGGTGAGCCCGACGGAGCTCGTGACGCGGGCGAGCGGCCCGACATGCGCGACGTCGAACGCCACCCGGGACTGGACCAGGTTCGCCTTGCGCAGCACCTCGACCGGGCCGGCCACGTCGAGGAGCAGCGTGCGCGGCGGGCACACCACCACGACCGGGATGCGCCGGGTGCCCGCCTGGCTCACGCGGCGAGGCGGGCCGGCGGGCCCGCGAGCGCCTCCGCCACCGTGGCGATGCGGGCGAAGCGCCCGGCGAGGACGAGCTCCGTGCGGGCCCTGATCTCGGCGGCGCTCCAGGTCCGGCCGGCGGCGTCGGTCATCGCGAAGGTCAGCGTCGCCTCGGAGACGTAGTCGACCCCGAATCCGAGGTCGGAGGCGTGCCGGGTCGTGGTCTCGCAGCACTGCTCGGTGCGGATGCCGCTGACGAGGAGGCGGCGGATGCCGTTCTGCGTCAGCCAGACGTCGAGGCCGCTGCCGACGAGCGCGCTGTGCCGCCGCTTCCGGAACACCGCGTCGGGGGCGAGGCGCAAGGGGGCGAGCGTCGCGACGAGCCCGGAGGCCGGCGCGAACGGGCCGCTCTCCTCGACGTGGAAGACCTGCACCACGGGCACGCCCTGCGCCACCGCGCCGTCGACGAGGGCCTGGGTGCGGTCGAGGAAGCGCGGCAGGTCCGCCTCGCTCCAGTAGGGCCGGTGGCGGAACGATTCCTGGGCGTCGATGACGAGGAGGGCGGTGTCGCTGGCGGTCATGGACGGGCACTCGCGGGTGGGAACGGGGCCAGGATAGGCGCCTGCTCCGGCGCCGAAAGGCCGGCCCGGGACGCGATGCGGACGAAAACGGACAAGGGGGGCGCCCGGGCGGGACCGGACGCCCCGGGCGCCCCGAGGCCTCAATGGGCGCCGGCCTCCCCCAGATGTGCCAGCAGCGCGTCCGCCACGGCCTTCGGCGCCTCCCGGGTCGGGAAGTGGCCGACGCCCTCCAGCCGCACCTGCCGGTAGGGCCCGGTGAAGTGCCGCTCCTGGCCCTCGAAGGAGTCGGGCAGCAGGCAGGCGTCGGCCTCGCCGTGGATCACCAGGGTCGGCACCTTGATGCCCGGCGCCGCGAGGGCGGCGGCCTCGAGGGCGACGTAGCGCGGGTCGGGGGCGGAAGCGCCCCAGCGCGAGCGGTAGAAGTGCAGGGTCACGGCGGCCCAGTCGGGGTTCCTGAACGAGGACGCGGTCCGGGCGAAGGTCTCGTCGGTGAACCAGGGCCCGGGCGGGCTCCAGACCGCCCATTGCTCGCGCGCGAAGGCGACGCCGTTCTCGCGCACGAAGGCGGCGCCGGGCTCGGTGTTCATGAACCACTGGTACCAGAACGCCCGCACCTGCGGCAGCGGCGGCACGCCCATGGGGCCGGGCGCCCACGGCACCGAGAGGGCCGCGATCGAGGCCGCGCGCTCGGGCCGGGCCGCCGCGATCAGGTAGGCGACGCGCGCGCCCCAATCGTGCCCGACGATGGGCAGGCGCGAGAAGCCCAGGCCGTCCATGAAGGCGAGCACGTCGGTGGCGAGCGCCGCCGCCTGCCCGGCCGGCGCGGGCTCGGGCGCGACGAAGCGCGTCGGGCCGCAGCCGCGCAGGTAGGGCACGATGGTGCGCCAGCCCGCGGCCTGGAGCAGGGGGGCGACGCCGTCGTAGGTGCGCGGGTCGTCGGGCCAGCCGTGCAGCAGCAGGATCGGCTGCCCCTCGTCCGGCCCGCCGGCCTCGTAGGTGATCTCGACCTCGCCGGCGGTGACGCTGTTGACGTCCATGGCTCGCTGCTCCCGTGGCGACGCGCGAAGGGCGGGACCGGCGGCCCCGCCCTTCGCCCCCCGGACCCGGAGAGATGGATCAGCCGAGGAGCTTGTCGATGGTGATCGGCAGCTCCCGGACCCGCTTGCCGGTGGCGTGGAACACCGCGTTCGCCACCGCGGCCGCCGCGCCCACGATGCCGATCTCGCCGAGGCCCTTCACGCCCATCGGGCTGACCTTGTCGTCGTGCTCCTCGACGAAGAGGACGTCGATGTCGTGGATGTCGGCGTTCACCGGCACGTGGTACTCGCCGAAATTGTGGTTCATGATCCGCCCGAGGGTGTGGTCGAGCATCGACTCCTCCTCCAGCGCCGCGCCGATCCCCATGACGACGCCGCCCATGATCTGGCTGCGCGCGGTCTTCAGGTTGAGGATCCGGCCGGCCGCGACGGCGCTGACCACGCGGGTCACCCGCACGACGCCGAGATCCTCGTCGACCTTCACCTCCACGAACACCGCCGAGTGGGTGTAGGCCGAGTAGCGCAGGTTGTTGAGCATGCTCGGCTTGACGGTCTCGGTCGCCTCCACGGCCTCGACGCCGCCGGCCCGGATCGCGTCCGCGAGCGAGACCTTGCGGGACGGGTCGCTCCCGAGCCGGATCTCGCCGCCCGCGAAGGTGACGTGGGCGAAGTCCGCGTTGGCGAGCGGCGAATCGTCCATCCGGCGCGCGAAGCCGAAGACCTGCTCGGCCACGCTGCGGCAGGCGCTCTGCACCGCCGACCCCGAGGAGGCCGCCGTCCAGGAACCGCCCGCCAGGGGGGCCTCCGGCAGGGCGGTGTCGCCGAGGCGGGTCGTGACCCGCTCGATCGGCAGGCCGAGGGCGTCCGCGCCGATCTGGGTCAGGATGGTGTAGGTGCCGGTGCCGAGGTCGGCGGTGGAGCAGGCGAGCGCGAGCCGGCCGTCGGGGGTGAGCCGGGCGCTGGCGCTCGACTTCATCATGTAGGCTTCCCAGACGCCGGTCGCCATGCCCCAGCCGACGAGCTCCCGGCCCTCCCGCATGGAGCGCGGCGCCATGCTGCGCCGCTCCCAGCCGAAGCGCGCCGCGCCCTCCTCGTAGCAGGCGCGCAGGGCCTTCGAGGTGAAGTCCTTGCCCTCGCCCTCGTCGCGCTCGGCGTAGTTGCGCAGGCGCAGCGTCATCGGGTCGACGCCCGTCGCGTAGGCGAGCTCGTCCATCGCCACCTCGAGGGCGTACACGCCCGTGACCGCGCCCGGCGCCCGCATGTCGGCGGGCGTGTAGGTGTCGATCTTGGCGAGCTTGTAGTCGAGCCTGACGTTGGGGCAGTGGTAGAGCAGGCCCGACCAGTTGACCACCGTCTCCTGGTAGTCCTCGAAGGTCGAGGTTCCCGCGATGGCGTCGTGCGTCAGGGCCTGGAGCCGGCCCTCCGCGTCGGCGCCGAGGGCCACGGTCTGGAGCGTCTCGGGCCGGTAGCCGAAGGTGAACATCTGGTCGCGGGTCAGCACCACCCGGACCGAGCGCTTCAGGTCGAGGGCCGCCGCGACCGCGAGGAACAGCTGGTACTGCGGGCGCAGGCCCGAGCCGAAGCCGCCGCCGATGTAGGGCGAGATCACCCGCACGTCCTCGGGCTTCAGGTTGAACACGCTGCAGATGTAGGCCTGGGTGTTGTTCACGCCCTGGATCTTGTCGTGGACCGTGAGCTTGCCCTCGCCCTGCCACACCACCGTCGAGGCGTGCGGCTCCATCGGGTTGTGGTGCTCCATCGCCTGCTTGTACGACTGGCGCACCCGCACGGGCGCGCGCTCGAGGGCGCCCTCGGCGTCGCCGCGCGGGTCCGGCGGCGGCTTGATGCCGGAGCGCTTCTTCGGCGGCACGTAGGCCGCCTCCCGGTTCTTCTCCAGATCGGTGTTCGGCACGTCCTCGGCGTAGGTGACCCGCACCAGCGAGGCGCCGTAGCGGGCGAGCTCGAAGCTCTCCGCCACCACGAGGGCCACAGGCTGGCCGCCGTAGACGATCTCGGGCCCGCCGAGCGCCCGGAAGGGCGAGCCGGGCGGGGCGACCTGGTCGCGGTAATTGTAGTCGAGCCAGGCCGTGCGGGGCCGGTTCTCGTGGGTGAGGACCTTGATCACGCCCGGCACCGCCTGGGCGGCCGCCGCGTCGATGGCGGTGATCCGCCCCTTCGTGATCGCGCTCGACACGACGACGCCGTAGGCGAGGTCGGGCGCCGTGTACTCGGCGGCGTACTTGGCGGCGCCCGTCACCTTGGCGGGGCCGTCGACCCGGCTCTGCGCGGTGCCGACGTAGAGGGATGTGGTGGCCATCTGGAACGTCAAACCCTTCAGGCGATGCGCTTGTCGGTCTGGGACTGGGGCGTGCCGGCGGCGGCCTGGCCGAGGCCCCGCACGATGGCGCGCCGCGCCAGCTCGATCTTGAACGCGTTGTGGGCGTAGGGCCGGGCCTCGGCCAGGATCAGGTCGGCGGCCTCCCGGAAGGCCTCCGGGGTGGCGGTCCGGCCCCGGAGCCGCGCCTCCGCCTCCGGGTTGCGCCAGGGCTTGTGGGCGACGCCGCCGAGGGCGAGGCGCGCGCTCCGGATGGTGTCGCCGTCCATCTCGAGGGCGGCGGCGACCGACACCAGCGCGAACGCGTAGGAGAGCCGGTCGCGCAGCTTCAGGTAGGTGTAGTGCCGGGAAAAGTCCTCCGCCGGCAGGTCGACCGAGAGCACGATCTCGCCGTGCGCGAGCGTGGTGTCGCGCTCCGGCGCGTCGCCGGGCAGGCGGTGGAACTCGGCGAGCGGGATGCTGCGCGCGCCGTCCGGCCCCTCGACCTGCACGACCGCCTCGAGCGCCGCCAGGGCCACGCACATGTCGGAGGGGTGCGTGGCGATGCAGGCCCCGGAGGCGCCGAGGATCGCGTGGATGCGGTTGACGCCCGTGATGGCCGGGCAGCCGCTGCCGGGCTCGCGCTTGTTGCAGGGCGTGCCCTCGTCGTAGAAATAGTAGCAGCGCGTGCGCTGGAGCAGGTTGCCGCCGGTGGTGGCGGCGTTGCGCAGCTGCGGCGAGGCCCCGGCCAGGATCGCGCTGGCGAGGAGCGGGTAGCGGGCCTTGACCGCGTCGTCCTCGGCGGCCGTGCTGTTCTGGACCAGGGCGCCGATGCGCAGCCCGCCCTCGTGCTCGCCGATCGCGTCGAGGGGCAGGCGGTTGATGTCCACGAGCCGGCCGGGCCGCGCGACGTTGTACTTCATCAGGTCGACGAGGTTGGTGCCGCCCGCGATGAGCTGGGCCGCCGGGTCCGCCGCGAGGGCCTGCACGGCCTCCCGCACGGTGCCGGCACGGGTGTAGGCGAACCTGTTCATTCGGCGGCACTCCGGGCCGGCCGGGCTTCCCGTCCGGGCGCGGCCCGGGCCGTCAGCACGTCCTCGATGGCGTCGACGATGTTGGTGTAGGCGCCGCAGCGGCAGAGGTTGCCGCTCATGGCCTCGCGGATCTCCTCGCGGGTGCGGGCGCGGCCCTCCTCGATCAGGGCCACCGCCGACATGATCTGGCCGGGGGTGCAGTAGCCGCACTGGAAGGCGTCGCGCTCCACGAAGGCGGCCTGGACCGGGTGCAGGCCGCCGCTCGACAGGCCCTCGACCGTGGTGACGCTGGACCCGTCCTTGACCACGGCGAGCGCCAGGCAGGAATTCACCCGGCGGCCGTCCACGATCACCGTGCAGGCGCCGCACTGGCCGTGGTCGCAGCCCTTCTTGGTGCCGGTGAGGTCGAGCTCCTCGCGCAGGAGGTCGAGCAGCGTCGTCCAGGGCGCGACCTGGAGCCGGCGCTCCTGGCCGTTGACCGTGAGGGTGATGGCGACCGGATCGGGTGGGGCGGAGGTGCCGCTTTCGCTCAGCATGGGCCTGGGTTTCGGTCCTGGATGGGGCCGGGGCGGACGGGCACCCGGCGGGAGGCGACGCGGCGGGCGCTCGCTCGATTCCACCCGATAACCCGTCCGGGTTGCCGCGCGTTCCCCCTGCGCGCAGGGCATGCATGCAGGGCACGATTCCGGTCGGACGCATCCGCCCCGCGGGCTTCTGGTCCGCGCCGCGCTGGGCTAACCCGTGGAGCCCCGTTCCCGGAGACCCCGCATGGCCGCGCTTGACCACATCCTCGCCGACATCGACCGCGACCTCGACGGGTCGCTCGAGCGCCTGTTCGCCCTCCTGCGCATCCCGTCGATCTCGACCGATCCGGCCTACGCGGCCGAGTGCCGGCGCGCCGCGGAGTGGCTGCGGGGCGACCTCGCGGCGATCGGCTTCGAGGCGTCCCTGAGCGAGACCGGCGGCCACCCCGTCGTGCTCGCCCACCACCAGAAGCCCGGCGCGCCGCACGTCCTGTTCTACGGCCATTACGACGTGCAGCCGGTCGACCCCCTCGACCTCTGGGAGACGCCGCCCTTCGAGCCCCGCATGGCCAGGCTGGACGACGGCCGGACGGTGATCAGCGCCCGCGGCGCGTGCGACGACAAGGGCCAGGTGATGACCTTCATCGAGGCCTGCCGGGCCTGGAAGGCGGTCGAGGGCGACCTGCCGGTGGGCGTCACCATCCTGATCGAGGGCGCCGAGGAGAACGGCTCGGAGCACCTGCCCGAGTGGGTCGCGGCCAACCGCGACGCGCTGAAGGCCGACCTCGCCCTCGTCTGCGACACCGGCATGTGGGACCGCGACACCCCGGCCATCACCTCGTCCCTGCGCGGGCTCGCCTACTTCGAGGTCTTCGTCACCTGCGCCGACCGCGACCTGCATTCCGGCCTGTTCGGGGGCGCGGCCGCCAACCCGATCCGGGTGCTCTCGCGCATCGTCGCCGACCTGCACGATGCCGACGGCCGCGTGACGCTGCCGGGCTTCTACGACGGCGTGCGCGACACCCCGCCCGAGGTGCTGGCGCAGTGGCGCGACCTCGACCTGACGCCCGAGAGCTTCCTCGGCACCGTGGGCCTGAGCCTGCCCGCGGGCGAGCGCGGCCGGATGCTGATCGAGCAGATCCAGTCGCGCCCGACCTGCGACGTCAACGGCATCGTCGGCGGCTACACGGGCGAGGGCACCAAGACGGTGATCGCCGCGCGGGCGAGCGCCAAGATCTCGTTCCGCCTCGTCGACGACCAGGACCCCGAGGCCCTGGCCGAGAGCTTCCGGGCCTTCGTGCAGGCCCGCATCCCGGCGGATTGCTCGGTGGAGATCGTCACCCACAAGGGCTCGCGGGCGATCGCCCTGCCGTTCGACATGCCGGCCCTGAACGCCGCCAAGGCCGCCCTCGCGCAGGAATGGGGCAGGGCGCCGGTCACCATCGGCTCGGGCGGCTCGATCCCGATCGTCGGTGACTTCAAGCGCAGCCTCGGCCTCGACACCCTGCTGGTCGGCTTCGGCCTCGACGACGACCGGGTGCACTCGCCGAACGAGAAGTACGACCTCCAGAGCTTCCACAAGGGGACGCGCAGCTGGGCGCGGATCCTGGCGGCCCTGGCGGCGTGAGGCCTCCGGGCGCCCGCAGGGCCCCGCGGGCGCGGTCACCGTGACCGGCGCGCCCGCAGGCCGGCCCCGCCGCGATCCGGCGGCCGCCCGCGGCCGGGCGCGGCGCCTACTCGTCGACAGGAACCAGGATTCGGATTGATGAACGTCGAGCCGCCCGCCCTCTACCACGCGCTCTCGTCCAGGGAGGAGAACTACACGTACTGGTACACGCCGAAATGTGCCTGCACGACCACGAAGACGCTGCTCTGGGAGATCGAGGCGGGGCTCGGGCGCTGCCCGCCCCTCGACGGGACGACCTACGTCCACCAGCGGCAGCACGATGCGGACTCGCCCTGGTGCAATTCGCACGCGACGATCGTCGCGAGCCTCGACGCCCCGGACCGCTACATGTTCACCTTCGTCCGCAACCCCTACGCGCGCTCCCTGTCGGCCTACGAGTCGGTCGCGACCACGCCGGACTCGCACGCCTTCTTCACGTCTTTCGGCTGGGACAGGACCGAGGTTCCGACCTACATGGAGTTCCTGGAGATCCTGACCCGGCAGGACCCGGCCTCGATGAACCACCACTGGCAGCCGCTGACGAGCGTCCTGCCGTTCCGGGAGATCGCTTTCCGGCACGTCGGCTGCGTCGAGCGCTACCCCGAGGACTGGGCGGTCGTGGCGGCGCACGCGTTCGCGACCCCGGTCGTCCCGGACGGAGCCCGGTCCATGAACCGGACCGGCGCGGGGGAGCGGGTGGCGAGCCTCGATCCCTCCGCCAGGGCGCTGATCCGGCGCATCTACGCGCACGATTTCGAGCTGTTCGGCTACCGCGACGATCCCCTGAGCCAGGAGCCCGACGCGGCCAAGCTCGCCGCCCTCGCGCGCGGCTGAGCCCCCCCGCGCGGCTGAGCCTCCTGCGCGGCTGAGCCTCTCAAGCGGCTGCGTCTCGCGCGGGGGCCCGCCTTACGATTCGCCCCGCACGAGGCGCGCCGCCAGCGCGTTGTGGCGCGCCGCGAGCGCCCGGGCGTCGAGGGTGACGAGGCGGCCCTCCCGCACCACGACGCGCCCGTCGATCACGCTCAGGGCGACCCGCTGGGGCGCGCAGAAGACCAGCGCCGCCACCGGGTCGTGCAGGGCGCCCGCGGTCTCGAGACCCGTGAGGTCGAAGGCGACGAGGTCGGCCGCCATGCCGGGGGCGAGCGCCCCGATGTCGTCCCGGTTGAGCACCCGCGCGCCGCCGAGGGTCGCGACCTCCAGGGCCTCCCGGGCGGTCATCGCCGCCGGGCCGTGCCCGACGCGGGCGAGCAGCATCGCCTGCCGGGCCTCGCCCAGGAGCGTCCCGCCGTCGTTCGAGGCGGAGCCGTCGACCCCGAGCCCCACCGCCACGCCCGCGCGGCGCATCCGCGGCACCGGCGCGATGCCGGATGCGAGGCGCATGTTCGAGCACGGGCAATGGGCGACGCCGGTGCCGGTGCGGGCGAACAGCGCGATGCCGGGGGCGTCGAGCTTGACGCAGTGGGCGTGCCAGACGTCGTGGCCGACGAAGCCGAGGTCGGCGGCGTACTCCGCCGGCGACATGCCGAACTGCGCGCGGCTGTACTCGACGTCGCTCTGGTTCTCCGCGAGGTGGGTGTGGAGCGAGACCCCGTAGGCCCGCGCGAGGGCGGCGGCGTCGCGCATCAGGCCGCGGCTGACCGAGAAGGGCGAGCAGGGCGCCACCACGATCCGCCGCATCGCGAACCGGGCGGGATCGTGCCAGCGCTCGATCAGCCGGCGCGTGTCGGCGAGGATCGCGGCCTCGTCCTCCACCAGCCCGTCGGGCGGCAGGCCGCCCTGGCTCTCGCCGACGCTCATCGCCCCCCGGGCGGCGTGGAAGCGCATGCCGATGGCGTCCGCCGCCTCGATGGCGTCGTCGAGGCGGCAGCCGTTCGGAAAGACGTAGAGGTGGTCGCTCGACGTGGTGCAGCCCGACAGCATCAGCTCGGCCATGGCGGTCCGCGTCGAGACGCCGACCATCTCGGGGGTCAGCCGGGCCCAGATCGGGTAGAGCGCCCGGAGCCAGCCGAAGAGGTCCGCGTCCTGCGCCGCCGGCACCGCGCGGGTGAGCGTCTGGTACATGTGGTGGTGGGTGTTCACGAGCCCGGGCAGCAGCACGTGGCCGGCAAGCTCGATCACCGCGTCGGCCGTCCCGGGCAGCGCGTCGGGCGCCCCCACCGCCACGATCCGGTTGTCCTCGACGTAGACGCCCCCGCCCGCGATCTCGCGGCGCTCCGCGTCCATGGTGACGAGCACGTCGGCGTTGCGCAGGAGTAGCGAGGGCATGGGCGGCTCCGGGAGGCGCGGAATCGGTCGGGAGGGCGAGGCGGGGGCCGTCATGGTCGCGGCGGACGCGCCGTTCCGCCAGCCCGGCGCGGCGGGGCGGCCCGCGGCAGTCGCGGGGCGCGGTTGCCGGCGGGGCCGGGGTCCCGCAGAACGGCACCGGCCCTCCGACGGCGGCGCCCCCCCGTCCGCCGGATCGCCGCCGGGCCGGGCGTCCGGCCGGCGGCGCAGCCGGGCTCCAGCCAGGGACACGACGATGCCGCAACCCGAGACCCGACGCCTGACGACCCACGTCCTCGACACCGCGCACGGGCGTCCCGCCACCGGCGTGACGGTGCGGCTCGCCCGCCTGTCGGGGGGGGCGCGGGAGGAGCTGGCGCAGGCCGTCACCAACGCCGACGGGCGCTGCGACGCGCCGCTCCTCGCCGGCGAGGCGATGCGGCCGGGCACCTACGAACTCGTCTTCGCGGTCGGGGCCTACTTCGCGGGCGCCGCGGCGGAGAGGCCCGGCTACCTCGACGAGGTGCCGGTGCGCTTCACGATCGAGCCCGGCCTCGGCCACTACCACGTCCCGCTGCTGATCGCGCCCTACGCCTACAGCACCTACCGGGGGAGCTGAGCCGCGCCCGCGCCGGGGACCGCCTCAGGGCGCGTGCTGCCAGCCGCGCCGGCGCTCCCCGAGGCCGTGGCTGCGGTAGTGGATCAGCGGGTTGATTCCGGCCCGGGCGACGTCCGGATTGGCCGAGAGGTAGCCCCGGGTGCTGAACTGGGCGGAGGGATCGCGTCCCTCCTTCCATCCCATCAGGTCGTAATGCTGCCAAGGATCGCAGCCATGGGCCGCCACGTCCGGATAGGTGCTCAGGTAATAGACCGGATCGAACCCGCCGATGAGCGTGAGCGGCGGCGGTCTTCGTCTCCAGCGTCCGAACCGCGACAGCATGGGGGGAGGGGCCTTCCTCTGGGACAGGTGCTCCCCCGGCCGGGGAGACCCTGCGTCGTGCGCCGGGCCCGACGAGACAATCCGAAAACCGGCGCCCGCGCAACGGTTTTGAGGCCCCCCCGCCGGCCCCGCGCGCGCGGCCTCCGGTCTCCGACATATGTTAAGATTTGGCCGGGGTCACATCTTGGCCACAAGTTGAGCAGTCACTCGGACCGGGCGGGCGGGCGCGTTGCGTAGGAGTTACCGATGGGACTCGTCATTCTCGATCCTCAGACGGGCAAACGCGTCGACATTACCATTGCATCGACCGAGCAGGGGACTGGAGTCGGCGCGCGCGACAGGGCAGGTAGAGCGAATGCTCGGCCCGGAGGGATGCTCATGCCCCGCTACTTCTTCAATACCCACATCGGTGACGACGTGATCACCGACCTCAACGGGGAAGAGTTGCGCGACCCCGACCACGCCTGGGAGGCCTCGCGGGCCATCATCCGGGCGATGATGAGCGATCCGAAGAACCAGGCGCGCCTGATGGCGGCGTCCCTCGTCGTGACCGACGAGAGCGGCGAGGTGGTGCTGGAATACCCGTTCGCCGAGGCCCTGGCCCTGCCCCAGGACACCGACCCGCCCCCGCACTGACGGCCGACGACCGACGATCGGCGCGCGCGCGCTCCCGCCCGGGGGCCCGCGATCGCGGCGCGTCCTGAAAAGCGCGGCGCTGCGCCCTATATGTCCGTGAGGCGACGGGGGTGGGCCGCGCGCTTGCGGCTGTCCCGGACCGACGCTTCGAGGTGCCCGCCGCGCCTCGCTGCTTCCGAGGCGCTCGTCCGGCGCCTCGCACAAGGATGACCGCATGACGACCCAAGACAGCACCGCGCGTGGACAGGCCGAGACCCGCGCGGCGCGCGCCCAGATGCAGGCCGAGCAGGCCGCGCAGGCTTGGGCGGATCTCGCGACGCAGGAGCGCTCCCGGGACGAGAACACCGCCCGCCTCCGGGCCATGCGGCTCGCGCGTGCGCAGTCGGACGTCGTCGCCAAGCCGGTCGCCAAGACGCGGGCGCGCAAGCGCTGACGACAGCGGCCGGGCGCGGGGCGCGGGGCCGTCCGCGCCGGCCCTCGCCGGGCGCGCGCCCGGCCCCGCGTCACTCCCCCCGCAGCCGGCTCGCCCGGAGCGCGCCCTGGCTCTCCAGGATCGGGTAGGCGGCGCCCGCGACGAGGTGGTCGTTGACCCGCTTCAGGTCGGGGTAGAGGGAGGTCGTCTCCGCGGTGGCGCGGCCGGGCGCGCGCAGGCGGCGCAGGTGCGCCTCGGTCGCGCGGGCCTCGAGATCGCGAAACACGGCGTTCCGTCGGCGAGGCGACGGGCCGCCCGCGCATCCTCGGTCAGGAAGGCCGCCGTCATCGCGGCCGGCCCCGCGGCGCGCTCAGGGCTCGCCCGGGCAGGCCGGATCGGCCGGCCGGGGGGCGCGGCGGAAATCCAGGACCGCGGCCGTGTAGGTCTCCACCACCTCCGAGAAGGGCTGCCGGTCGGCGGTGAACAGCACCGCCCGGTGGCTGAACAGCCGCTCCGGCACCGCGAGCGGCCCGCACGCCGCCTTCGGCGGGGGCGCCTGCTCCCAGCCCGCCGGCAGGGGCTGCCAGAGGGGCTCCGCGCCGACGGTCTGGCGGGTCGTCCCGAGGGCCTGCACGGCGCGGCCGAACGGCGTGTCGGTGGTCTCGAGGACCCGGTTCATCTCCGGCGTCAGGCGGGCCGGCACGTACCAATTGTCGGCCTCCGACAGGACGTGGTCGCCGCAGGCGAGGCGCACCCGGCGGTAGCGCAGCGGCTCCTCCGGCCCGACCGCGAGGCGCCTGCGGGTGTCCTCCGTCGCCGGCTTCTCGACGTCCCGCACCAGCCGGGCGACGAGGCGCGGGGTCTGCGCCATGTCGTGGGCGGCGCACCAGCCCTCCAGGGTGGCGGTGGCGCTCCGGCTCGCCAGCAGCGTCGCGTTGAGGCTCTGCACCACCGCCGTCGCCTCGACGCGGCTCAGGTAGGTGTCGGGCCAGGGCGGGGCCCCGGCGGCCTCGGCCCGTGCCGCGCCGGGCAGGGCGAGGGCGGCCGCGGGGAGGAGGGCGAGGGGGCGGGGTAGCGGCATGCGGGCGTCTCCGTGCGCGTCCCGCCTGCCCGCTCCGGCGCATCGGCGCAAGGGGCGGCGGTCCCCCCGCCGAAGGGGCGGCGCCCCGCCCCCCGGCCGCGCGCCGCGGCCCCGGGCGCCGGCGCGCCGCCCAACCCCGAAGAAGGGGCTGGCGGTTGCCCCGGCGGCGGTTATGAAGGCGGCGCTGTCGCAAGGGGAGAATGCGATGTCGGGTGGACACGGGGCCGTCGAGGGCTCCAACAAGAAGATCGCGCTGTTGATCTCGGTGCTGGCGCTGTTCCTCGCCCTCGGCGAGACGCTGGCGAAGAGCGCGCAGACGGACGCGCTCGGGGCGAACGTCGAGGCATCGAACCTCTGGGCCTACTTCCAGGCCCGCACGATCCGCAGCACCGTCCTGAAGACCGCCTCCGAGCAGCTCGCCCTCGACCCGCCGGGCGCCGCCCCCGAGGCGGTGAAGAAGCAGCTCGAGGAGTGGAGCAAGACCATGGCGCGCTGGGATTCCGAGCCCGCGACCGGCGAGGGCCGCAAGGAGCTCGCCGCCAAGGCCAAGGCCGCGGAGGTGAAGCGCGACCTCTCGCTCGCGCGCTACCACCATTACGAGCTCGGGTCGGCGGCGTTCCAGATCGGCATCGTGCTGGCCTCCGCCCAGGTCATCACCGGGATCGCCGCCCTCGCCTTCGCGGGGGGCGCCCTCGGCGTGGCGGGCGTGGCGATGCTGGCGGTCGGCCTCTTCGCCCCCCACGCCTTCCACCTGTTCTGACGCGCCGAGGACCGGGAGGGCGGCCCGCGCGCCCTCCCGGCCCGCGTCAGGCGCGGCGCTTCATCAGGGCCGCGGCCGCGAGGCCGACGCCCGCCATCACGGCGCCCGTGGCGAGGGGGTGCAGGCTCGCGCGGGTGTAGGTGCTGGTGCGGCGCACGTAGCCCGGATGGTCCCCGCGCACCTGCCCGTCCTGGCCGGGGCGGTGGAGGGCGCCCTCGGGATCCCGGGGCGGCTCCTGGCGCATCTGCTGGCCGGCCATCATCGCGCCGAGCCGGTCGAAGGTCTCGGGTGCCAGCGACTTGAAGCCGGTCATGGCCCGTCCGCCGCCGCCCACGACGATCTCGCGCTGCGGGTGGACCGCGGCGTGCAGGATCGCGTGCGCGACCTCGTCCGGGTGGTAGACCGGCGGCGGCAGCTTCGGCTCGCGGTCGGTGTAGTTCTTCGCGTGCTGCGGGAACGGGGTGTCGATCGCGGCCGGCTTGATCAGGGTGACCGAGACCGGGGCGCCGTCCTGCTCCAGCTCCATGCGCAGGGCGTCGCTGAAGCCCCGGATCGCGTGCTTGCTCGCCGAGTACATGCCCTGGAGCGGGATCGCGAGGTCGGACGCGATGCTGCCGAGGTTGATGATCGCGCCGCCGCGCCGGCGCAGGTGCGGGGCCGCCACCAGCGAGCCGTAGACCACGCCCCAGAAGTTGGTCTGGAACAGGCGCTCGTGGTCCTCGTCGCTGACCTGCTCCAGGCGGCCGTAGATCGAGACGCCGGCGTCGTTCACCCAGGTGTCGAAGCCGCCGAAGCGCGCGACCGCCTTGTCGGCGATGGACTGCACGTCCTCGCGCCGGCCGACATCGGCCACCGCGTGGGCGGCCTCGCCGCCGGCCCGCTCGATCTCCTCCTGGATCGTCGCCAGGGCCTCGCCGTTGCGGGAGGACAGCACCACCCTGGCGCCGGCCCGCGCCGCCATGCGGGCGGTGGCGAGGCCGATGCCGCTCGACGCCCCGGTGATCACGATCACCTGCTGGTCGAGAGGCTTGTGGGCGTGGGACATGGCGGCAGCTCCGTGCGGGGTGCGGGTCTCGGCCCCCAACGAAGACGCGGGCGGATCGTTCACCCGCGGAACGGCTCGGCGGCCAGCCACTTGGTGGCCAGTCACTTGGCGGCCGGTCACTTGGCGGCCGGTCACTTGGCGGCGCGACGCGGCGCCCCGCCCCGGCGCCGTCCCTCAGGCGTCCGCCAGCGGGTGCAGGTCGCGCACCATGTCCTTCAGGCGCTCGTCCAGCACGTGGGTGTAGATCTGGGTCGTCGAGATGTCGGCGTGGCCGAGCAGCTCCTGCACCACCCGCAGGTCGGCCCCGTTCTGGAGCAGGTGGCTCGCGAAGGCGTGGCGCAGCACGTGCGGGCTGACCCGGTCGGCCCGGATCCCGGCGGCGGCGGCGAGCAGCTTGAGGTCGCGGGCGAAGGCCTGCCGCGTGAGGTGGCCGCTCTCGCTCTCGGCCGGGAACAGCCACGGCCCGGGCGCGGCCGAGGCGGCGAGGTGGGCCGCCATCGCGGTGCGGGCCACCTCGGTCAGCGGCACCAGCCGCTCGCGGCCGCCCTTGCCCCGCACCACCAGGAAGCGCTCGCGGGTGAGGCCCGCGGCCCGGGGCAGCGCCACCAGCTCCGAGACGCGCAGCCCCGTGGCGTACAGGAGCTCGATCAGGCAGAGCATCCGGGCGGCCCGGGCCGCCTCGCCGGGCGTCGGCGCCCGGACCGCCGCCTCCTTGGCGACCGCGAGCAGCCGGTCGACCTCCGCCTCCGAGAGCACCTTGGGCAGGCCGCGCCCCTTCTTGGGACCGGCGACCGGGGCGGTCGGGTCGGTCTCGGACAGCCCCTCGGCGTACAGGAAGCGGTGGAAGCCGCGCACGCAGGAGAGCCGGCGGGCCGCCGAGGCGGCCTTGAGGCCGCGGGCCTCGAGGTCGACGAGGTAGCCGCGCACCGCCGGGGCCTCGATCGCGGCCGGGTCGGCCCCCCGTGCCGACAGGTAGGCGAGGTAGTCGTCGAGGTCGCGCCGGTAGGCCGCGAGCGTGTTGGCGGCGGCGCCCCGCTCGGCCGCCAGCATGTCGAGGAACGACTGCGCGAGGCCGGCCGGGGCCAGGGTGCTCACTTGGGTTGCAGCTTCGTGTTCGGGATGGTGACGGTGATGTCCCGCGGCGTCGGCTCGACGAAGGTGGCGAGCACGAACAGCGCCGCGAGGGCGAGCCCGGCCAGGACCGCCACGACGGCCAGGAAGCGGAAGAGGGTCGGCAAGTCGGGCGGGCCTCGGAGACGCTTGAGGACGGGCGGAGCGATGGCGCCCGGCGCGGTCGTTCCGGTCGGTTCGACCATGCGGCCGCCCGCAAGGCAAGGTCGGCGAGGCAGGGGGCGGCAGAATGCCGGGTGCTGTTGCGCGGGCGCCGTGGCCCGGGCGATTTCCGCCGTTTCGCGCCGCACGGAAATCAGGCTAAGAACGCCGCATGAATGAGCGCCAGGCCACGGGAGAATCGATCGAAACGCGCGTCCGCCGCGGCCTCGGCCTGCGCTCGATCGTGCTCGTCGGGCTGATGGGCGCGGGCAAGAGCACGGTGGGCAAGCGCCTGGCGGGCCGCCTCGGGCTGATCTTCAAGGACGCCGACCACGAGATCGAGGCCGCGGCCGGCCTCACCATCCCGGACATCTTCGCGATCTACGGCGAGGCGAGCTTCCGCGACGGCGAGGAGCGGGTGATCGCGCGCCTCCTGCGCGAGGGGCCGCTGGTGCTGGCCACGGGCGGCGGCGCCTTCATGAGGCCCGAGACCCGCCGCCGCATCGGCGAGGCCGGCCTCTCGATCTGGCTCAAGGCCGACCTCGACGTGCTGATGCGCCGGGTGCGCAAGCGCCCCGGCCGGCCGCTCCTGCAGAACGAGGATCCCGAGGGCACCATGCGCCGGCTCATGGATGTGCGCCACCCCGTCTACGGCGGCGCGGACGTGATGGTGGTCTCCCGCGACGTCTCCCACGACCGGGTGGTGCAGGAGGTCCTCGACGCCCTCGACGCCCGTCTCCGCGTCCCCGGCCTGCCCGGCGGCGCGGAGGCCTCCGCGCCGGGCCCCGAGATCCAGGGCGTCGCGGCCCAATGAGCGCCGGGGCGCCGCCCGGCGGCACCGCGCCGGCACGGGAGCCCGGGCGCGCCGGCGCGCCCGAGAGCGCCGGCGTGCCAGAGAGCGCCGGCGCGCCCGAGACCGTCCGCGTACCCCTGTCGGGCGGGCGCGCCTACGACATCGTGGTGGGACGCGGCCTCCTCGCGGGGATCGGCGAGCGCGTCGCCGGGCTCGGCGCCCGGGCCGTGGCGGTGGTCAGCGACACGCGCGTGGCCGGCCTCTACGGCGCGGCGGTGCGGGATTCCCTCGGCGCGGCCGGCCTGCGCACCGCCCTCGTCACGGTCCCGCCCGGCGAGGGCTCCAAGAGCTACGCGGCCTTCGCGGAGGTCTGCGACGGCCTCATCGGCCACCGCATCGAGCGCGGCGACCTCGTCCTCGCCCTCGGCGGCGGGGTGGTGGGCGACCTCGCGGGCTTCGCGGCGGCGGTGCTGCGCCGGGGCGTGCGCTTCGTCCAGGCCCCGACCAGCCTGCTCGCCCAGGTCGATTCCTCCGTCGGCGGCAAGACCGGGATCAACTCGGGCTTCGGCAAGAACCTCGTCGGGGCCTTCCACCAGCCGAGCCTCGTCGTCGCCGACACCGCGTCCCTCGACACCCTCTCGCCCCGGGAGATGCGCGCCGGCTACGCCGAGGTGGCGAAGTACGGGCTGATCGGCGACGCCCCCTTCTTCGCCTGGTGCGAGGCCCGCTTCCCCGAGATCTTCGCCGGCGGCCCGGCCCGCGAGGCGGCCGTGGCGGCCTGCTGCCGCGCCAAGGCCGCCGTGGTGGTGCGCGACGAGCGCGAGGACGGCGAGCGGGCGCTGCTCAACCTCGGCCACACCTTCGCGCACGCCCTCGAGCGCCTGACCGCCTACGATGCGGCCCGCCTCGTCCACGGCGAGGCCGTCGCCATCGGGCTCTCCCTCGCCTTCCGGTTCTCGGCCCGGCTCGGGCTCTGCCCGGGCCAGGATGCGGGCCGCGTCGCCAACCACCTCGCGCTCGCCGGCCTGCCGACCACGCTCGCCCAGGTCCCGGGCGGCTGCGGCGACGCCGACCAGCTCCTCGAGGCCATGCGCCAGGACAAGAAGGTCCGGGACGGGGCGCTCACCTTCATCCTCGCCCACGGGATCGGGAAGAGCTTCATCGCGCCCGGCATCGCGCCGGCGGCGGTACGGGACTTCCTGCGCGACGAGCTCGGCTGAGGGGGTCCCGCGGCGCAGGTCCCGGGGGCGGGTTTTTTCGTGAGACGTGAGCCGGGAGGGCTGCCGGCGAGCCCTCCCGCCGAGGCCGCGGCCTCCCGGGTGGCGCGAGGCGCATGGATACGACACAGGACCTCTGGCTCTCGGCCGGCATCGTGGCGATCGCGCTGGTGCTGTCGGCGTTCTTCGCCGGCACCGAGACCGCGCTCACCGCGGCCTCGCGGGCCCGCCTCGCGGCGCTGGAGGATGCCGGGGACGTCCGCGCCCGCCTGGTCAACCGCATCCTGGCCGCCCGCGAGCGCTTCCTCGGCGCGATGCTGCTCGGCCGCACCCTCGTGATGGCCGGGGCCGCGGTGTTCACCACGGGCGTGCTCGCGACCCTGTTCGGCAAGGCGGGCGTGCTCTCCGCCCTGGCGCTGCTTCCCGTCCTGGTCGGGCTCGCCGAGGTGGTGCCGCGGACGCTCGCGCTCGCCGCCCCGGAGCGGGCCGCGCTCCTGGCGGCGCGGCCCGCCCTCGTGGCGACGGCCCTGCTCGGGCCCCCGGCGCTCCTCGCCGAGCGGGCCGTGCGGGAGGTGCTGCGCCGCGTCGGCGTCCGCCTCGCCGAGGCGCCCTCCGCGCTCACGCCCCGGGAGGAGATCCGCGACCAGATGGCGCTGCTGCAGCGGGAGGGCGGCGTCGCCAAGGCCGAGCGCGACATGCTGGGGGGCCTGCTCGACCTGACCGAGCTCACCGTCTCGGAGGTGATGGTCCACCGCACCAAGATGCGCGCCATCGACGCGGACCTCGCCCCGGAGGCGATCGTGCGCGAGGTGCTGGCCTCGCCCTACACCCGCCTGCCGCTCTGGCGCGGCTCGCCCGAGAACATCGTCGGCGTGCTGCACGCCAAGGACCTGCTGCGCGCCCTCGACGCGGTCGGGGGCGACCCGGGCCAGCTCACCATCGAGGCGATCGCCCTCGAGAGCTGGTTCGTGCCCGACACCACCTCCCTGCGCGACCAGCTCAAGGCGTTCCTGACCAGGAAGACGCACTTCGCCCTGGTGGTGGACGAGTACGGCGAGGTGATGGGCCTCGTCACCCTGGAGGACATCCTGGAGGAGATCGTCGGCGACATCTCGGACGAGCACGACGTCGCGGTCCAGGGCGTGCGGCCGCAGGGCGACGGCTCGGTCACGGTGGACGGCGCGGTGCCGATCCGCGACCTCAACCGCGCCATGGACTGGAGCCTGCCGGACGGCGAGGCCACGACCGTCGCCGGCCTGGTGATCCACGAGGCCAGGGCGATCCCGGATGCGGGCCAGGCCTTCCACTTCCACGGCTTCCGCTTCCTGGTGCTGCGCAAGAGCCGCAACCGCATCACGGCGCTGCGCCTCGTCCGGCTCGGCGAGAGCGGACAGCCGGCCGCGCCCGGCCGGCAGGCGGGCGCCTAGGGCGGCACCCGGTCACGCTGCGCCCGGGCGCCGCTCCAGGTTCCTGACCTCGCCGCGGTCTGCGCGACGAACCGGCATCCGCTTCGTCGAGAAGACGCTCCGGCGCCGCGCCCGGCCGGCCGGCTGGCCCCGCCAGAAACACGAGGGGCCCCCGGCGCCGCGCGCCGGGGGCCCCAGGACCGGGGACGGCCGCGCGCCTACTTCTGCGTCTCGAGGTAGGCGATGAGGTCGGCCACCTTCTTGTCGTCCTTGATGCCCGCGAAGATCATCTTGGTGCCCTGCACCTTGGCCTTGGGGTCGTGGATGTAGTCCTTGAAGGTCGCCTCGTCCCAGGTCAGGCCGGAATTCTTCATGGCGGCCGAGTAGTTGTAGGCTTCGTGGGTGCCGGCCTTGCGGCCGATGACGCCCTTGAGGTCCGGGCCGACGCCGTTCTTCCCGAAGGCGTGGCAGGCCTTGCACGGCGCGAAGACCTTCTCGCCCGCCGCGGCGTCCTGGGCCTGGGCGGCGAGGGGCATGAGCGCCGCGAAGGCGGCACCGAGGATGAGCTGACGCATGAGGTTCCCTCCTGAGGCCTCGTTCGAGGGCCTGTTTCGATATGGTTCAGCTTTAGAACTGGTAAATTGAAAAACGCCGACGAACCCGGCCCGGCACGTGCGGCGAAAAGAAGCTCTGCCGGCCCCTCCACGCAATCGGACCAAGGTGCAGGAGGGTGCCGGCGGGCGCGTGCATCCCCGGGCCGGCTCGGATATAGCCGACCGGAGACCCGACACGAGCGGGAGCCTCCCCGGCGGTGCGCCCGCCCGGAGCGCTCCCGAGCCTTCGAGGAAACGCCATGGCGATCGCCTTCCCGTCTCCGGACCCCGCGATCCTGGCCCGCCGGGACGCGATCGTGGCGGGGCTCCGGGGCCTCGTCGCGCCCGAGGCCCTGGTAACGAGCGAGGACGAGCGACGGGCGTTCGAGACCGACGGCCTCACCGCCTACCGCCGGATGCCCCTCGCCGTGGTGCTGCCCTCGACGACCGCCGAGGTCTCGGCGGTCCTGCGCTACTGCCACGAGAACGGCGTCCGGGTCGTGCCGCGGGGCGCCGGCACCTCGCTCGCCGGCGGCGCCATCGCGCAGGAGGACGCGGTCATCCTCGGCGTCGCCAAGATGAACCAGGTGCTCGCCCTCGACTTCGCCAACCGCACCGCCCGGGTGCAGTCCGGCATCACCAACCTGGCGATCAGCGGGGCGGTGGCGCACGAGGGCTTCTTCTACGCGCCCGACCCGTCGAGCCAGCTCGCCTGCACCATCGCGGGCAACATCGCGATGAATTCCGGGGGCGCCCACTGCCTCAAGTACGGGGTCACCACCAACAACCTGATGGGTGTCACGCTCGTCCTGATCGACGGCACCGTGGTGGAGATCGGCGGCGACCACCTGGATGCCGCGGGCTACGACCTGCTCGGGCTGATCTGCGGCTCCGAGGGCCAGCTCGGCGTCGTCACCGAGGCGACGGTGCGGATCCTGCGGGCCGCCGAGGGCGCGCGGCCGGCGCTGATGGGCTTCGGCTCGGTCGAGGCCGCCGGCGCCTGCACGGCGGCGATCATCGGCGCCGGCATCATCCCGGTGGCGATCGAGTACATGGACCGCGAGGCGATCGCGATCTGCGAGGCCTTCGCGCACGCGGGCTATCCCCTCGACGCCGAGGCGATGCTGATCATCGAGGTCGAGGGCAGCCCGCAGGAATGCGACGCCATGCTGGCCCGCATCGTCGAGATCGCGCGGCCGTTCGCGCCGACGAGCCTGAAGGTGTCGCAATCCGAGGCCGAGAGCGCGGCGATCTGGAAGGGCCGCAAGTCGGCCTTCGGGGCCACCGGGCGGATCTCGGACTACATCTGCATGGACGGCACCATCCCGACCGGGCAGCTCGCCCCCGTGCTCGAGCGCATCGGCGCCATCACGGCGGCCTACGGCCTGCGCTGCGCCAACGTCTTCCACGCCGGCGACGGCAACCTCCACCCCCTGATCCTGTTCGACATCAACAAGCCGGGCGAGATGGAGAAGGCGGAGGCCGCCGGCGAGGAGATGCTGAAGCTCTGCGTCGAGGTCGGCGGCTGCCTCACGGGCGAGCACGGCGTCGGCATCGAGAAGCGCGACCTGATGAGCTACCAGTACGCGCCGGCCGACCTGCACCAGCAGATGCGGGTGCGGGCGGTGTTCGACCCGGGCTGGCTCATGAACCCCGCCAAGGTCTTCCCCCTCGACGGGCGCGTCGCGGCCTGAGGGGCGGTGCCCGCCCGGAGGCCTGAGGGCGGCGCCCTCAGGCCTCCGGCCCGATCGGGGCGCAGCGGAACGCCCCGTAATCGGCGAGCGCCAGGCGTTCGGCGAGGGCCGGGAGGACGAGGTCCGCCTCCTCGCGCAGGGTCCAGGGCGGGTTGACCACGATCATTCCGCTGCCGGCGAGGCGCGCCCCGTCGGGCCGCTCCACCAGGAGGTCGAGGCGCAGGGCCGGGCGGGGGAGGGCGGCGTCGAGGCCGGCCGCCAGGCGGTCGACCGCGCCCGCGTCCTTGATCGGGTACCAGGCGAGGTAGGTGCCGGTCGGCCACTTCGCGACGGCCTTCAGGAGGCCGCGCCCGAGGCGCTCGATCTCGCCCGGCACCTCGTAGGGCGGGTCGATCAGCACGAGGCCCCGGCGCTCCTTCGGGGGGATGAGGGCCGGGAGGGCGGTCCAGCCGTCGAGGTCGAGCACCTTGGTGCGGGGATCGCGGTTGTAGCGCTCGCGCAGGACCGCGCCGTCCGCCGGGTGCAGTTCCACGAACACGCCCTGGTCGCCCGGCCGCAGGAACTCGCGGATCAGGGCCGGCGAGCCCGGGTAGACCTCCGGCCCGTGTCGCGCCCGCACGGCCGCGACCGCGTCGCGGTAGGGCGCGAGCACCGCCTCGACGGCGTCCGCGAAGGGCGGCCCGAGGCGGCCCCAGCCCGCGCGCCACTCGCCCGTGCGCCCGGCCTCCTCGCCCGCGAGGTCGTAGAAGCCGAGGCCCGCATGGGTGTCGATCGCCCGGAACGGGGTGGTCTTGCGCCGGAGATGGGCGAGCACCCGGGCGAGGACGAGGTGCTTGAGCACGTCGGCGTGGTTGCCGGCGTGGAAGGCGTGGCGGTAGTTCATGGCGGCGTCAGCGCGCGGCCCCCACCGTGACCTCGCCGGCCCGGCAGTTCTGCCGCGCCACCTCGGGGCAGGGCGTGAAGCCGCGCAGGTCCCGGGCGAAGCAGATCCGTACCTCCTCGAGCTGCCCGGAGCGGCACGTCACCGCCATCATGTCGGGGCGCAGGCCCGGATTGCTGGCGACGAACTGGCGGGCGATCTCGATCGGGGCGGCGCGCTGGTCGCGGTCGGGCCGGGCGAGGGCCGCCGGGATCGTCACGGCGTCGCGGGCGCGGCGGGCCGCCCGGAAGTAGCCGGCGGGGTCGAGGCCCGAGCAGGTGCCGTGCCGGCGCCACTCGTAGCGGGCGAGGCCCTCCGACGGGAAGACGCCGTCGGCCTCCTCCAGGGCGGGACGGCTCGGCGCGCGCGGGAAGGCGCCGCACTCGCTCGGGTAGCCCCGGTCGTATTGCGGCCAGAGGCCGTGCACCACGAAGCCGAGGCCGCGCCCGGCCTCGCACTGGCGGTCGTTGCGCCGCTCGCCGGTGAGCGCGCAGTAGGCCGGCGACCACGACAGGGCGAGGACGTAGAAGTCGAAGCGGCCGGGCTCGCCCCCGCGCTCCTGCGCGGCGGCCGCCTGGCCCGCCAGGGCGAGGCCGGCGGCGAGGAGCGCCCGGGCGCGGCGCCCGATCAGGGCCGGGCCTCGCGGCAGGAGCTCGCCGAGGCGTACGCGTAGGCGAGGTTGCGGTCGAGGCCGTGGACGCAGAACTCGACGCCCCAGGTCGCCCCGATGATGCCGAGGCTCTCGCGCACCGAGTAGTCGACCCGCCGGCGCACGCCGTCCGAGGTGGTGGCCACGGCGGTGCAGAACCGGCGCGGGTAGAAGTCGAGGCCCCAGGGCCGCCACGCCGTGCGCTCGATGCCGTCGTAGGCCACGATCGTCAGCGTGGAGTTCCAGAACTTCGCCTCCTTCTCGGCGAACTGGTAGGTGACCTTCTCGAGCACCCCGGCATCCTGGCAGCCCGGGATCTGCGCGTCGAAGGGGAACTCGCGCTCCTCGGCCGGCGAGATCTCCTGGCGGGCCGAGCGGGCGAGCGCCGGCGACAGGGCGGCTGCGGCCGCGAGCCCGGCGAGGAGGGAGGCGAGGAGGAGTGTCTTGCGCATGTGCGGCCCTGAACCATGGCGGACGCGGGGACGGGCCCTCCGCCCGGGGAGCGGCGGCCGTGCCCGGTCGCTGACAGTTACTCCCGCCGAGACGAGGCCGCCGGCGCCGGCAAGTCAAGCTTCCGCGGCGGTCTTCCGGCGCTTTCGCGCCGCCCTGGTGTGCCGGGAGCACACCGGGGCGCGGGGCGCGCCCGTCGGGCGCGCCGGGAGCCCCGTCGCGCTTCCGCGCCGCCCGGCCCGATCGCCGGGGGCACCGGGCGGGGCGCGGTTTGCCTCGGCCGATTCAGGCACTAAGACCTGGGATCAGGACCGCGGGACCGCGCCCGCACGGGTCTCGTGCCCGTATGGGCACCAGCACGACGCAGGAAGCAGACATCCCGCATGACCACCGAGCCTGCCCCCGAGAGGAAGCCCGTCGGCCCTGGCGACCAGGTGCTGCTCGTCGACGGGTCGTCCTTCATCTTCCGGGCCTACTTCCAGTCGATCAACCAGCCCGAGCGCTACAATTTCCGGCCCTCCGACGGCCTGCCGACCGGCGCGGTGCGGCTGTTCTGCGCCAAGATCGCCCAGTTCGTGCAGGAGGGCGCGGCCGGCGTGCGCCCGACGCACCTCGCCATCGTGTTCGACAAGTCCGAGGGCTCGTTCCGCAAGGAGATCTTCCCGGACTACAAGGGCCACCGGCCCGACGCGCCCGACGACCTCAAGCGCCAGATGCCGCTGATGCGCGACGCCGTGCGGGCCTTCGGCCTCCAGCCGATCGAGCTCGTGCGCTACGAGGCCGACGACCTGATCGCGACTTATTCCCGCCAGGCCGAGGCGCGGGGGGCGGGCGTGATCATCGTCTCCTCCGACAAGGACCTGATGCAGCTCGTGGGCGACCTCGTGCGGTTCTACGACTTCGAGTCGGGCCAGAAGGGCAAGCCGGGCTACCGGCCGGAGCGCAACCTCGACCGGGCCGCCATCGTGGAGCGCTGGGAGGGCCTCGGGCCCGAGCAGATCGGCGACGCCCTGGCGCTGATCGGCGACACCTCCGACAACGTGCCGGGCGTGCCCGGCATCGGCCTCAAGACCGCGGCCGCCCTGCTCAAGGAGTTCGGCGGCCTGGAGGCGCTCCTCGAGCGGGCCGCCGAGATCAAGCAGCCCAAGCGCCGCGAGACGCTGCTCGCCAACCTCGACCAGGCCCGGCTGTCGCGCCGCCTCGTGGCCCTCGACGAGGCCGTGCCGGTGCCGGTCCCCCTCGACGCGCTCGGGCTGCCCCGGCCCGACCCGCAGCGCCTCGTCGGCTTCCTGAAGGCGATGGAGTTCAACACGCTGACGCGGCGCATCGCCTCGATGCTCGACGTCGACCCCGAGGCGGTGAGGCCCGATCCGGCCCTCCTGCCTGCGGGCGCCGCCACGGGCTTCACCAACCCGAAGGGCGGCAGCGACGTGACGCCGTTCTTCGGCGACGAGGCGGACGCCGCCCCGGCCGCGCCGGCGGAGGTCGATCCCTTCGCCGACCTCGACCTGCCGGACACCCCCGCCAAGCCCCGGGGACCCGCGGAGGCGACGCCGACGACGCTCGTGACCGCGCGGGCGGCCGAGTCGGTCAAGCCCTTCGACACCGCCGCCTACGAGACCGTGACGACGCTCGAGGGCCTGGAGGCCTGGATCGCCGAGGCGGTCGAGGCCGGCATCGTCGCGGTCGACACCGAGACCACGGCGCTCGACGCCAACAAGGCCGACCTCGTCGGCGTCTCCCTCGCCACGAGGCCCGGGCGGGCCGCCTACATCCCCCTCAGCCACCGCGGCGGCGAGGACCTGTTCGGCGAGGGGCTGCTGCCCGGCCAGCTGCCCTGGGAGGCCGTGAAGGCGCGCCTCAAGCCCCTGCTCGAGAACCCGGCCGTGCTGAAGGTCGGGCAGAACATGAAGTACGACTGGCTCGTGCTCGCGCGCCACGGCATCGAGGTCGGGCCCTTCGACGACACGATGCTGATCTCCTACGTGCTCGATGCCGGCAAGGGCTCGCACGGCATGGACGAGCTCGCGCGCCGGCACCTCGGCCACCAGCCGATCACCTTCTCGGACGTCGCCGGCTCGGGCCGGCAGAAGGTCACGTTCGACCGGGTCGCCCTCGACAAGGCCACCGCCTACGCGGCGGAGGACGCCGACGTGACGCTGCGGCTGTGGCGCCTGATGAAGCCGCGCCTCGCGGCCGAGCGCCGCGCCACCGTGTACGAGACCCTGGAGCGGCCCCTGGTGCCGGTGCTCGCCCGGATGGAGCGCGAGGGCGTCAAGGTCGACCGGGGCATGCTCAGCCGCCTCTCGGGCGACTTCGCCCAGTCGCTCGCCCGGCTCGAGGAGGAGATCCAGGAGACGGCGGGCGAGCGGTTCTCGGTCTCCTCCCCCAAGCAGATCGGCGACATCCTGTTCGGCAAGATGGGCCTGCCCGGGGCCAAGAAGACCCCGTCCGGCCAGTGGGCGACGCCCGCGACGCTGCTCGAGGAACTGGCCGGCCAGGGCCTGGATCTGCCGCGCAAGATCCTCGAGTGGCGCCAGCTCTCGAAGCTGAAATCCACCTACACCGACAGCCTCCAGGAGCACGCCGACCGGGAGACCGACCGGGTCCACACCTCGTTCTCGCTGGCCGCCACCACGACCGGGCGGCTCTCCTCCTCGGACCCGAACCTGCAGAACATCCCGATCCGCACCGAGGAGGGCCGGCGCATCCGGCAGGCCTTCGTGGCGGATGCCGGCCACAAGCTGATCTCGGCCGATTACAGCCAGATCGAGCTCAGGCTCCTCGCCCACATCGCCGACATCCCGCAACTGCGCCAGGCCTTCGCGGACGGCATCGACATCCACGCCGCCACCGCCTCGGCGATGTTCGGGGTGTCCCTCGAGCAGATGACCCCCGACCTGCGGCGGCGGGCGAAGACCATCAACTTCGGCATCATCTACGGCATCTCGGCCTTCGGCCTCGCCGACCGGCTCGGCATCCCGAACGCCGAGGCCTCGGCCTTCATCAAGCAGTATTTCGAGCGCTTCCCGGGCATCCGGGCCTACATCGACGACACCAAGAGGGCCTGCCGCGACAAGGGCTACGTCACGACGCTGTTCGGGCGCGTCTGCCACTATCCCCAGATCCGATCGAACAACCCCCAGGAGCGCGCCTCGGTAGAGCGCCAGGCGATCAACGCCCCGATCCAGGGCACCGCCGCCGACATCATCCGCCGGGCCATGGTGCGGATGGAGGGGGCGCTCGCGGCGGCCGGCCTGTCGACCCGGATGCTGCTCCAGGTCCACGACGAGCTCGTGTTCGAGGCCCCCGACGACGAGGTGGAGCGGGCGCTCCCGATCATCGCCCGCGTGATGGAGGAGGCGCCCCACCCGGCGGTGGAGCTCCGGGTGCCGCTGGCCGTGGACGCCAAGGCCGCGGCGAACTGGCAGGAGGCGCATTGAGGGACCGGCAGGCCGCCCGGGGGCCGCCTCCCGGGTCCGCGCCTCACCTCCTGAGGGCCGGGCAGGTGCTCTCCGCCAGGGGCCGGAAGGCCTCGTCGCCCGGGATCGTGGCGATGCGGTCGTAGGTGTCCCACTCGCCGGTCGAGGCGCCGGGCGCCTTGACCCGGAAGACGTAGACGTCGTGCACCATGCGGCCGTCCTCGCGCAGGCGGGCGTTGCGCACCACCTCGTCGTCGATCGGCAGGGCCCGCATGGCGCCGATCACTGTCCCGGCCTCGTCGCTCCGCGTGGCCGCGACCGCTCTCAGGTAGTGGCGCACCGCCGAGTAGATCCCGGCGTGGATCGTCGACGGGACGGTGCCGTGGCGCTCCCGGAAGCGCCGCGAGAAGGCCCGCGTCCCGGCGTCGAGATCCCAGTAGAAGCCCTCGGTCAGGATCGTGCCCTGGGCGGCCTCGAGCCCGAGGCTCCGCACGTCCATGACGGTGAGGAAGTACGCGACGAGGCGCTGCGCCCCGCCCGTCAGGCCGAACTCGCGGGCGGTCCGGATCGCCGCGATCGTGTCGCCGCCCGCGTTGGCGAGCGCCACGATTTCGGCGCCGGAGGCCTGCGCGGTGAGGAGCGGGGAGGACAGGTCGACGGCCGGGAAGGCGTGGCGGACCGCGCCGACGACCGACCCGCCCCGGGCGGCGACGAGGCTGCGCGTGTCCGCCTCGAGCTGGTGGCCGAGGGCGTAGTCGGCCGCGACCAGGAACCAGCGCATTCCCGGCGCCGCGACCTGGCGCACGATCCCGGCGACCTGGCCGTAGGTGTCCCACATCCACTGCACGATGTGCCCGGGGTCGCAGGCGTCGCCCGTGAGGCGGGCGGTGCCGCCCGGGAACAGGCCGACGCGGTTCTTCTCCCGCAGGAGCGGCGGCACCGCGAGCTGGATCGCGGCGTTCGACATGTCGGCGAGGGCGTCGACCCCCTGGCGGTCGATCCATTCCCGGGCGAGGGCCGAGGCGACGTCCGCCTTGTTCTGGTGGTCCGCCGACAGGATCTCGACCCGCAGGCCGGCGCACTCGGCCGCGGCGCAATCCTCGGCCGCCATGCGGGCGGCCACCACCGAGCCCCTGCCGGTGATGTCGGCGTAGACGCCCGCCATGTCCGACAGGACCCCGATCCGGACGACGCCGTCCGAGATCTCGGCGGCGGCGGGCCCGTTCGACAGGCAGGCGAGCCCCGCCAGGGCGGCGGCGACGAGGACGTGTCTCACGGGCAGGGGCCCTCCCGCCGCGCCGCGGGCCCGCGCCGTGCGCGCGGCGATGCCCGGGTGCGACCGGGGACGGGGTGTCACGATGCCCGCCCCGGCGCAAGCCGCCCGCCGGGAGGGCGGCTTGCGCCGGGGCGGGGGCGCTCAGGCCGCGAGTGCGGCGTTCAGGCCGCGCGTGCGGCGCTCGGGCCGCGCTCAGGCCGCGAGGGTCGCGGCGAACCGGCGGCCCGCGGCGTCGGGCTCGATCAGGCGCGTGGCCTCGCCGGCCCGCGCCACCAGGGTCGCGCCCTTGGGCACCACGTTCCAGCCGTCGCGCCGCCCGTCGATCGGCTCGGAGACCACGACGAGGCCGGACGCGGTCTCGCGCCAGTACAGGCTCGGGGGCCGGCCGTCGCAGGCCCAGCGGTAGGCGGTCAGGCCCTCGCCGTCGGTCAGGATTGCGGTGAAGCGCAGGGGCTCGTCGATGCCCGCCTGCCGCATCAGGCCGCGGACGGTCGCGAGGGTCTCGGCCATCGCCCCGACCGGGTCACGCTCGACCCCGTTCGCCAGGGCGAGGAGGAAGAGGGCCTCGGAGTCGGTCGAGCCCTGCCGGGATTCGTAGAGCGCGTCCGGGATCAGGGCCTCGAGCCGGCGCTTGATGCGCCCGTAGCCGCCGATCTGGCCGTTGTGCATGAACAAGTGGCGGCCATGCGCGAAAGGATGGCAGTTCGCCCGCGTGGTGGAGGTGCCGGTCGAGGCCCGGACATGCGCGAAGAAGGTGCGGGCGCGGATCTGGCGGGAGAGGCTGCGCAGGTTCTCGTCCGACCAGGCGGGGCGCACCTCGCGGTAGAGGCCCGGCTCCGGGCGCTCGCCGTACCAGCCGATGCCGAAGCCGTCGCCGTTCGTCTCGGTCTTCGCCTCGGCGGCGTGGAGGGACTGGTGCACCAGGGAATGGGTCGGCGCGCAGACGAGCTCGTCGAGATAGACCGGGTCGCCGTGATAGGCGAGGAAGCGGCACATCGGCTCGGCACCCTTCGCGATGCGGAGGCCGGCGCGACCCGTTCGGGGGAGCCGCGCACCGTCCGCCGTCACTGGACCGTAACATTCCGCCCGGCGTGGTGAACAGCGCGTTAATGCGGCGCACCATGCCCAGCGACACGGCATGGTTGAAAGGACGCCGGGGCCTGGCCGGCGCGCCTGCCCTCAAAGACCGGATCCGCCGCGGGATCGATGTCTGCCGTGGCCCGTTGATGGGTCACGCCGGCGTGTTTCGGATTGCCGGCCCACGACGGGCGTGCGTGGGCGGACCGCGCCGTGCCCGCGCCCGGGAGTTGCTCGGCTCCCGCAGGCGCCCTTCGTCCCGGGACGGCGCCGCCGGGCATCACGACAGACAGAACCTCAGGAGGCCATTTTGGGCAGAGCTGCATCCACCGGTCCGATCGCCGTCGTGGTGGAGGACGACGAGGCCGTGCGCGACTTCGCGGCAGCCATCCTCGAGGAGACCGACCTCGACGTGATCGAGTGCGGGAGCGCCGAGGATGCCCTGGCGGTGATGCGCCGCCACGGCCCGGACGTCGCCCTCCTGTTCACCGAGATGGCGCTCTCGGGCGACATGGACGGCGTCGCCCTCGCCCAGACGGTCGACCGGAACTGGCCCGACGTGCGGGTGGTGGTGACCTCCCCGTCGGGCCCGGGCCGGTCCCTGCCGGACCACGCGGTCTACATGCCCAAGCCCTGGCGGCCCCTGGACGTGCTGGTCGAGGCCGAGCGGGCCGCGATCGGGGCGGCGGCCTGACCACGACGACGAGGCCCGCGCGCCAGGGGCGCCGGGCCGCTCGGTGGTCCCCAGGAGCCCGCCGCACGGGGCGGGCTCGACGGTCCGCAGAAAGCCCGCCGCGCGCGGCGGGCTCGTCGATCCTCAGGATGCCCGCCGCGCGCGACGGGCTCGCGCCTCAGGCGTTGCCGGTTCCGGTCCCGATCGGGGCGGGAGCCGCCGAGGGCATCGCCGGGCGGCGCGGGGCGCCGACGCGGGGCTTCGGCTTCGGAGCGGCGATCAGGCCCTCGCGGATCGCGGTCTTGCGGGCCTGCTTGCGGGCGCGGCGCACGGCCTCCGCCTTCTCGCGGGCCTTGCGCACGGACGGCTTCTCGTACGCCTTGCGCTGCTTCATCTCGCGGAAGATGCCCTCGCGCTGCATCTTCTTCTTGAGCACGCGGAGCGCCTGATCGACGTTGTTGTCCCGAACGAGTACCTGCAAGGGTAGAATCCTCTGCCGTGTGATCCTGATGGGCGCCGACCTTGCGCGCCACCGCGCCCGGAGGGCTGCCGGCCTGGACAACCGAAATGCGCCCCGGCGCCCGGCCCTTTCGGACCGGGAGGGGCTTCAACCATCGCGATTGGCCGGGGTGCGGCGCAAGCTGTCGGCGCGCGTGATGCGCCTCATCCGGGGCCATACACCAACCGCGCCCGACTTCCAACCGTCCAGCGCGGCGCCGGCGGAAATTTCGGGCGGCGCCCGATGATCCGGCGCCCGGGCGCCGTCAGGCGTTGGCCTGGATGAAGTTGCGCACGAGCGGGTAGGTCTGGTTCTCCCACTTGCGGCCGGAGAAGACCCCGTAATGGCCGACGCCGGCCTGGAGGTGGTGGCGCTTGCGGAACGGCCGCAGGCCGGAGCAGAGGTCCTGCGCCGCCATCGTCTGGCCGACGGAGCAGATGTCGTCGCGCTCGCCCTCGACCGTCATCAGGGCGGTCCTGCGGATCGCCCGCATGTCGATCGGCGCGCCCCGGAAGGTCAGCTCGTTCCTGGCGAGCGTCGCCTCCTGGAACACGGTCCGGACCGTCTCCAGGTAGAACTCGGCCGGGAGGTCGAGCACGGCGAAGTACTCGTCGTAGAAGGTCTCGATCGCCCGGGCCTTGGCGTCTTCGCCCTCGGCGAGGTGCCAGAACAGGTCGAGGTGGCCGTGCATGTGGCGGGCGGCGTTCATCGACATGAACGCCATCACCTGCATGAAGCCGGGATAGACCCGGCGGCCCGCTCCGGCGTGGCGGCGCGGCACCGTGGCGATCAGGTTGCGCTCGAACCACGCGATCGGCTTCGAGGTGGCGAGCGCGTTGACCTTGGTCGGGTTGATGCGGGTGTCCACCGGCCCGGCCATCAGGGTCATGCTGGCCGGGTGGGCGGCGTTGCGGCTCTCAGCCATCACGGCCGCGGCGGCGAGCGCCTGCACGGCCGGCTGGCAGACCGCGACGAGGTGCGAGCCCTCCCCCATGGTCTCGAGGAACGTCACCAGGTGCGCCACGTAGTCGTCGAAGCCGAACCGGCCCGCCTCCACGGGCACGTCCCGGGCGTTGTGCCAGTCCGTGACGTAGACGTCGTGGTCGGCAAGGAGCGTGCGCACGGTGCCGCGCAGGAGCGTGGCGAAGTGGCCCGAGAGCGGGGCCACCACCAGCACCCGCGGCTGCTCGCCGGCGAGGTCCTTGCGGAAGCGCAGCAGCGTGCCGAAGGGCGTCCTCAGCACCGCCTCCTCGGTCACCGGCACCTCGCGGTTGCCCACCGCGACGCCGTCGATGCCGTAGGGCGGCCGGGTGTGGGTCAGGCCGGCCCGCATCATCATCCGGGCGGCCGCCGCGAGCCAGGTCGCGGGCTCGCGGTAGCCGGCCTGCGTCCAGGGCGAGGCCCCGTCGTGGAGGAGGCGGCCCCAGGACCGCGTGGCGGCGGCGAGGTCGGACCGGAACTCGAAGGCGTCGTAGAGCATCAGCCCGGGCACTCCCACACCGACACGCGAGGAGACCCGCCCGCCGGGCCGCAGACGTAGGGCAAAGCTCGGTCCTCCGCGACGTGACGTTCGTTCGGGGCGGCGCCGGCGCGCCGCCCCGTGACGGAAGCGGGATGCGACTGGCGTGCCAAGCAGCGCGTTGGATCCCGCGGCGCCCGCCCCGGCCCGCGCTTCAACCCCGGCGCGGGTCCCCGGCCCCGGCACGGGACACGGCTCCGCCCCCGGCACGAGTCTTGGATCTGCGCCCGGGCGAGGACGGGCCGGAGCGACGGCCCGGGGAGGACCGGATGGCCGAGGCGACGCTGACGATCTCAAGCCGCAACTACTCGTCGTGGTCGCTCCGGGGCTGGCTCCTCTGCCGCATGGCCGGCCTCGACTTCGACGCGGAGGTGCTCCCCGGCGGCGACGCCGCGAGCCGGGCCGAGCTCCTGCACCTGTCGCCCTCGTTCCTCGTGCCGCGCCTCACCCACGGCCCGGTGAAGGTCTGGGACGTGCTCGCCATCGCGCAGTACCTGACCGAGGTGCGGCCCGAGGCCCGGCTCCTGCCCGACGGGCTCGTGGACCGGTCCTGGTCGCGCTCGATCTCGGGCGAGATGCACGCAGGCTTCATCAATCTGCGCTCGGCCCTGCCGATGAACCTCCGGGCCCGCTACGCCGAGTTCAAGGTCTGGGGGGGCGCGCAGTCCGACATCGCCCGCATCGTCGAGATCTGGGAGGCGGCGCTCACGGCCCACGGCGGTCCCTACCTGTTCGGGCGCGACCCCGTGGTGGCGGACGCCATGTACGCCCCGGTCTGCTCGCGCTTCGTCACCTACGGCGTCGGCCTGCCGCGGGCCTGCGCGGCCTACCGCGACCACGTCATGGACTGGGCGCTGATGCGGGAATGGATCGCGGCGGCGGCGGACGAGCCGGAGGAGATCGAGGAGCTCGACATGGAGTTCTGAGCGCGCCGGGGCCCGGCGCGCGGGCCGGGGCCCCGGGCGCCGCGGGGCCCCGGGCGCCGCGGGGCCGGAGCGTAGCGCGATCGGTCGCGTTGTGCGACAGGCCGGGATGACTACATCCGGGGAGCGGGCAGGGTCGGAGCGGGGGATGGCGGGCCGTCCGCCGCGCCCGACCCTGCCCGCCGTCCCCCGCCCGAGCCCCGTCGAGCCAGGTCCCGTTCGTTGAGCAAGCCCCGAGCCCTCCTCACCCCCGAGCGCCGCGAGGACGACCTCGAGGCCTCGATCCGGCCGCTGAGCCTCGCCGACTTCACCGGCCAGCGGGCGGCGCGGGCCAACCTCCA
Organism: Methylobacterium crusticola; assembly: GCF_003574465.1. Classification (GTDB taxonomy): domain Bacteria; phylum Pseudomonadota; class Alphaproteobacteria; order Rhizobiales; family Beijerinckiaceae; genus Methylobacterium; species Methylobacterium crusticola. The sequence continues at coordinate 47,111 of NZ_QOWC01000008.1, read as the reverse complement.
GGTCTTCATCGACGCGGCCAAGAAGACGGGCCAGGCCCTGGACCACGTCCTGTTCGTCGGCCCTCCCGGCCTCGGCAAGACCACCCTCGCGCAGATCGTCGCCCGCGAGCTCGGGGTGAACTTCCGCTCGACCTCCGGCCCGGTGATCGCCAAGGCCGGCGACCTCGCGGCCCAGCTCACCAACCTGGAAGAGCGCGACGTGCTCTTCATCGACGAGATCCACCGCCTCAACCCGGCCGTGGAGGAGATCCTCTATCCGGCCATGGAGGATTACCAGCTCGACCTGATCATCGGCGAGGGGCCGGCCGCCCGCTCGGTGAAGATCGAGCTGCCGAAATTCACCCTGGTGGCCGCCACCACGCGGGCGGGCCTGCTGACGACGCCCCTGCGCGACCGCTTCGGCATCCCGATCCGGCTCGAGTTCTACGACATCGACGAGCTCGAGCTGATCGTCGGCCGCGGCGCCCGGGTGCTCGGCATCGGCATGGCGCCGGACGGCGCCAACGAGATCGCCAAGCGCGCCCGCGGCACGCCCCGCATCGCCGGCCGACTGCTGCGGCGCGTGCGCGACTTCGCGATCGTGGACGACGCCCCCACCATCACCCGGGCCATCGCCGACCGGGCGCTGCGGCTCCTCGACGTCGACCCGGCCGGGCTCGACACCATGGACCGCAAGTACCTCACCATCATCGCGCACTCCTTCAACGGCGGGCCGGTCGGCGTCGAGACCATCGCGGCGGCGCTGTCGGAGCCGCGCGACGCCATCGAGGAGATCATCGAGCCCTACCTGATCCAGAAGGGGTTCGTGCAGCGCACGCCCCGCGGACGGGTGCTCACCGCCCACGCCTTCCGCCACCTCGGCCTGCCCGAGCCGAGCCGCGAGACGGCGGCGCAGTTCGGGCTGTTCACCGGGGACGAGGAGGCATGAGGGCGGCGCGCCGCGGGCGGCCCGGGTAGGCGCCCCGTGACCGAACCGATCCCGGAGGGCGCCCACGCCCTGCCCGTGCGCGTCTACTACGAGGACACGGACTTCTCGGGCTTCGTCTACCACGCGAGCTACCTGCGCTTCATGGAGCGGGGGCGCACCGAGCTGCTGCGCGGGCTGGCGGGCGACCAGTCGGACCTGCACCGGGAGGCGAACGGCCTCGTCTTCGTGGTGCGCCGGATGAGCCTCGACTTCCTCAGGCCCGCCCGCATGGACGACGCCCTGACGGTGCTCACCGCCACCCGCGAGATGCGCGGCGCCTCCCTGCACATGGCCCAGGAGGTGCGCCGGGGCGGCGAGACCCTGGTGCGCGCCGAGGTCGTGGTCGCCTGCGTGCGGGAGGGCAGGGCGATCCGCCTCCCCGACGCCCTGCGGCGGGCGCTGGCGCGGCCGTGAGCCCGCGAAACCAAACCTTAACCCTGGCGGCGTCTTAAACGTCGGGCGGGCACCCCGGACCGGTGCCGGTTCGGCCGGACCGGGCGCCGGTGCGGCCGGCCCGATGCCGGCCGGCCCTTACTTTCGACAGATTCGGGCGCGATCGAACTGGAAACCGCTCAAGTCTCACGTGCAGTGCCAGGGGCCGCCGCCGGCCCGGGACGCGAGGACGATTGCATGAACCCCGCCGATGCCGCCCAGGCGATGCCCGTCGTCGAGATCACGATGTTCGGCCTGTTCTGGCAGGCCCACCTCGTGGTCAAGGTGGTGATGCTCGGCCTGCTCGGCGCGTCCGTGTGGTGCTGGTCCATCATCGTCGACAAGACCCTGCTGTTCCGCCGCACCAAGGCGGAGATGGACGCCTTCGAGGAGGCGTTCTGGTCCGGCCGCTCGCTCGAGGAGCTCTACCGCTCCTTCAACGACCGGGTCGCCACCGGCCAGGCGGCCCTGTTCGTCGCCGCGATGCGCGAGTGGAAGCGCTCGTTCGAGGGCTCCGGCCGCTCGATCCAGAGCCTCGGCCAGCGCATCGACAAGGTGCTGGACGTCACGATCCAGCGCGAGGTCGAGCGGCTGGAATCGCGCCTGCTCTTCCTCGCCTCGATCGGCTCGGCGGGCCCCTATATCGGCCTGTTCGGGACGGTGTTCGGCATCATGACGGCCTTCACCTCCATCGCGGCCTCCAAGAACACCAGCCTCGCGGTCGTGGCCCCGGGCATCGCCGAGGCCCTGTTCGCCACCGCGATCGGCCTGTTCGCGGCGATCCCGGCCGTGCTCGCCTACAACAAGCTCCAGGCCTCGGTGCAGAAGGCGCAGGGGCGGCTCGAGGGCTTCGCGGACGAGTTCTCGGCCATCCTGTCGCGCCAGATCGACGAGCGCCTCGCGCTCGCGGCCTGATCCCGGCACCCGGACACCAGAAGGCAGGAGAAGGCGCCGATGGGCATGGCCTCCGGAGCGGCACAGGGCGGCGGGCGGCGTCGGCGCGGCCGCCGGAGCGGCGGCGCGATCAACGAGATCAACATGACGCCCTTCATCGACGTCGTGCTGGTGCTGCTGATCATCTTCATGGTGGCGGCCCCGATGATGACCGTGGGCGTGCCCCTCGACCTGCCGCAGACGAAGGCCGCGCCCCTCAACCAGGATGCCAAGCCCGTCACGCTGTCGATCCGGCAGACCGGCCAGGTCTTCCTCGGCGAGGACGAGCTCACGGACGACGGCATCGTGACGCGGCTCTCGGCCACCGCCAAGGACGGTTTCGACGAGCGGGTGTTCGTGCGCGGCGACAAGCGGGTCGATTACGGCCGCGTCGCCCAGGTGATGGCGATCGTGACGGGAGGCGGCTTCAAGAAGGTCGCCCTCGTGACCGAGCCCGACCAGCGCTAGCGCGAGGTCGAGCCCGCGTGCCCCTGTCCCTCAACCGTTCCGAGCCCGGCGTCTGGATCTCGGCCGGCGCGCACGCGGCGCTGATCGCCCTCGCGCTGTTCGCGGCGGCCTCCCGCGTGCTGCCCCCGGCCGAGGAGGGCGTCCCGGTCGAGGTCATCACCGAGAACCAGTTCTCCGAGCTGACCAAGGGCCAGCGCGACGGCGAGGCCCCGGCCCCGACCCCGCGGTCCGACCGCGTTGCCGACCGCCAGGAGGAGCGCGACCCGGGCGAGGCCAAGGCCGACGTGCCGACGCCGCCGACCCGGCCCCCGGACATCAAGGTCGCCAACGCCGAGGAGATGCCGCTGCCGCCGCTGCGCCCGGCCCTGGAGCAGCCCGAGCCCGCGCCCCTGCCGCCGGCCCGCCCGGACGCCGCCCGGGCCGACGCCGAGAAGGCCGCCGCCCAGGCTGCCGCCCAAGCCACCGCCCAAGCCGCCGCCAAGGCAGAGGCCGAGGCCGCCCGGGCGCAGGCGAAGGCCGAGGCGGACGCCAAGGCTCGCGCGGAGGCCAGGGCCGAGGCCGCCAAGGAAGCCGCGAAGGAGGCCGCGAAGGCCGCCGCCGCGGAGGCCGCCAGGGAGGCCGCGAAGGCCGCCGCCGCGGAGGCCGCGAAGGCCGCCGCCGCGAAAGCCGCCGCCGCCAAGGCCGAGGCCGTGCGGCGCGAGGAACTGGCGGAGCTCATGGCCCGCGAGGAGGCCGAGGCCAAGGCCGCGGCCGAGAAGGCCGCGGCGGCTCAGGCCGCGAAGGCCCGCGCCGAGGCCAAGGCCAAGGCGGAGGCCCAGGCCGCCAAGGCAGAGGCCCAGGCCGCCAAGGCGAAGGCCCAGGCCGAGGCCCGGGCCGAAGCCAAGGCCCGCGCCGAGGCGGACGCCAAGGCGAAGGCCGAGGCCGAGGCGAAGGCCCGCGCCGACGCCAAGGCCGTGGCGGAGGCCGAGGCCAGGGCGGAGGCCGAGTCGAAGGCGAGGGCGGCCGCGGACGCGAAGGCCAGGGCGGAGGCGGCCGCGAAGGCCAAGGCCGTGGCCGACGCCAGGGACAAGGCGGCCGCCGAGGCGAAGGCGAGGCGCCAGGCCGAGATGGCGGAGCGGTTCAACTCCGGCGCGATCCGGGACGTGCTGGCCTCGCGGGCGCCGTCGCAATCGACGGGGGCGACCGGCCGCGAGGTCCAGCGCACCGCGGCCCTCGGCACCGCCGCCGGCACGGCCCAGCGCCTGAACCCGAGCCAGCGCGACGCCCTGGTCGGCCTGCTCCAGCAGCAGATCGAGCGCTGCTACTCGGCGCCCCCCGGCGCCGCGCAGGGCATCGTCCTGCCCCAGCTCGACATCCGCCTGAACCCCGACGGCTCGCTCACCACCGATCCGCGCATCCTGCGCGCCGGCGGCAGCTCGGTCGACCGCTCGATCGCCGAGGCCGCGGTGCGCGCGGTGCGGCGCTGCGCCCCCTACCGCATCCCGGCCCAGTTCGCCCCGTTCTACAACGACTGGCGGGTGATCAACGCGGAGTTCGAGCTGCCGCGGGCCTGAGCCGGGGAGGCGCCGCTCGCCCCCGAGGCCAGGCCCCGCCTGCCGGTCACACGAAGCCCATGACGGACACCCCCATGCTCTCTCCCCTGCGACTGCGGCACGCGCTCGCCGCGCTCCTGTGGCTCGTCCTGGCGGCCGGCCTCGTCCGGCCGGCGCAGGCGCAGCTGAACCTGCGCATCGGGCCCGGCGGCGCCTTCCAGCCGATGCCGATCGCGGTCGCCGACTTCTCGGGCGACCCGGGCCTCGGCCCGCTCGTCACGGGCATCGTCGCCAACAACCTGAGGCGCTCCGGCTACTTCGCGCCAGTCGAGAAGGCGCGCTTCCCCGAGAACCCGAGCTTCGACGCCGCGCCCCACTTCTCGGCCTGGAAGGAGGCGGGCGTGCAGGGCCTCGTCACGGGCCGGGTCACCCGCGACGGCGCCGGCCGGCTCAAGACCGAGTTCCGCCTCTGGGACGTGCTCTCGGGCCAGCAGATGATCGGCCAGCAATACGCGGGCGACGCCGCCAACGCGCGCCGCATGGGCCACCTGATCTCGGACGCGGTCTACACCAAGATCACCGGCATCGGCGGCTTCTTCGACACCCGCGTGGCCTTCGTGGACGAGTCCGGCTCGAAGGAGCGCCGGCGCAAGCGCCTCGCCATCATGGACCAGGACGGCGCCAACGTGCGCTACCTGACGAGCGGCGAGGCCGCCGTGGTGGCGCCGCGCTACTCGCCCGCGACGCAGGACATCACCTACATGTCCCAGACCACCGGCCAGCAGCCGCGGGTGCAGGTGATCAACCTCGAGACCGGCGCCCGCCAGGTGATCCCCACCAACGCCGACATGAGCACGAGCCCGCGCTTCTCGCCCGACGGCCGCCGCCTCGTGATGAGCGACCAGGAGGGCGGCAACGCCAGCATCTACGTGATGGATCTCGGCTCCAAGGCCCAGACCCGCGTCACGAACGCCAACGCCATCGACACCTCGCCGTCCTTCTCCCCGGACGGGCGCGAGATCGTGTTCGAGTCCGACCGCGGCGGCCAGCAGCAGATCTACGTGATGGGGGCGGACGGCTCGAACCCGCGCCGGCTCTCCTACGGCGACGGCTCGGCCTCGCAGCCGGCCTGGTCGCCGCGGGGCGACTACATCGCCTTCACGCGCCAGCGGAAGGGCTCGTTCGCGATCTGCGTCATGAAGCCGGACGGCACCGGCGAGCGGGTGCTCACGGAGGGCTTCCACAACGAGGGCCCGACCTGGGCGCCGAACGGCCAGTACGTGATGTTCTTCCGCGATCCCGGCGGCCAGGCCGGCGGCAAGCTCTACATGGTCGACGTCACCGGCAAGGTCGAGCAGCCCGTGCCGACGCCCTCCTACGCCTCCGACCCGACCTGGTCGCCCCTCATCGACGCGCAGCGGTGACCGGGCGGGCCGCCCGCGCCGCGACAATGCTGGGTTGAGAAAGCTTCCCGCGCGGTTTTATGCATCACTGTGCCGCAGAAACCGTCGCTTGCGCGGGCGCGCCCATGCCTCCCAACTGAACCCGTGAGTTCAGTCTGACGAGCCGATGAGCGACGCCGAGCGCCCCCTCGACCCGGACCGCCGCGGCCGCATCCTGCAGGCCGGCATGGCGCTCTTCGCCGGCACGGCCTACGGCGCCGTGCACATGGACGCGGTGGCGACCGCCGCCGGCGTCGCCAAGCCCACGCTCTACCGCTACTTCCCGACCAAGGAGGCGCTGTTCATCGAGGGGCTCGCCTGGACGCTCGCGGATCTGCGCGACGCCGTCGAGGCCACGCAGCGGCGGGACCTCGACGCGGCCGGGCGCCTGCGGGCGGCGGTCGGGCTGGTGCTGGAGCGCGTCGGCGCCCTCTCGCCGGCGCTCCACGCCATCGAGGGCCAGGGCGCCGAGTTCGGCGAGCGCAGCCGCCGGGTGCTGCGCCAGGGCTTCGACGCCCTGCGCGGCGCCCTCGCGGACCTCCTGCGCGACGGGATCGGCGCCGGCCGCTTCGCCGTGGCGGATGCCGACCTCGCGGCGCTGATGATCCTCGGCGGCGTCCGCATGGCCGTCCACGGCGCCCCCGGCCGCCGGCCGCCGGCGCCCGCCGCCGTCGCCGACTTCTTCCTCAACGGCCTCAGTGCCGACGCCGCGGCCCCGCCGCAGCGCCTCGCCCGCCTCGGAGCCCTGCGATGATCCGCCTCCTAGCGCTCCTCCTGGCGGTGGCCGCGGCCGGGGCCGGGTGGATGCTCCAGCGCCACGGCGGGAACCCCCGCGCCGCCTGGGCCGAGGCCCGCGGGGCGCTGCCGGACGCGGTCGCCCAGCGCCTTCCGGCCGCCTTCGTCCCGCCCGCACCCGCGGCCGCCGCGGCGGTGCCGATGCGCGCGATGGTCGCCACCGTGGCGGCGGGGAGCGCCGACCTCGCCCTGACCCGGCCGGCGGTGGGCTGGGTCGAGCCTATCGCCAGCGTGGTGGTGCGGCCCCGCATCGACGGCGTCATCACCGAGCAGCTCGCCCGCGACGGGCAGGCCGTGCGGGCGGGCGACGTGCTCTACCGCCTCGACGACCGCGAGATCCGGGCCCAGCTCGCCCGCGACGAGGCGGCGCTCGCCCGCGACCAGGCCACGCAGGTCCGGACCCAGAACGACGTGCGCCGGGTCGGCGAGCTCCTCTCCCGCAGCTCCGCCTCGCAGGCGCAGTTCGACCTCGCCAGCGCCGAGGCCAAGGTCGCGGCCGCAAACGTCGCGGCCGCCCAGGCGGCCATCGAGGCCGACAAGGTCCGGCTCGACTACACCACCGTGCGGGCCCCGATCGCCGGCCGGCTCGGCACCGTGCGGGTGACCACCGGCAACCTCGTCAAGGGCAACGAATCCGCCGGCACCGGCCTCGTCACCATCACGCAGATGAAGCCCCTGCGCGCCACCTTCTCGCTGCCCGAGCGCGACCTCGACGGCCTGCGCGCGGCGCTCGGCCGGGCCGGCACCGCGGCCGTGCGGGTCTATCCCAGCGGCGGCGACGCCGTGCTGGCGACGGGGCGCCTGTCCTTCGTGGATTCGAGCGTCGACCAGGCCTCCGGCACGGTCACGGCCTGGGCGCTGTTTCCCAACGACGACGACCGCCTCTGGCCCGGCCAGTACGTCCGGGTCGAGGTCGATCTCGGCTCCCGGCCCGGCACCGTCACGGTGCCGCAGACGGCCGTGCAGCCGGGGCAGGACGGGAGCTTCGTCTGGGTGGTGCGCCAGGACCGCACCGTGGAGCGGCGCTCCGTCGAGGTGCTGGCCTCGAAGGACGGCAAGGCCGCCCTGTCCCGCGGCCTCGAGGCCGGGGAGCGCGTCGTCGTCGAGGGGCAGTTCCGCGTGCGCGCCGGCTCGGCGGTGACGGAGCGGCCGCAGGACGCCGCCGAGGCCCAGGCCGTCGCCCCCGGCGCCGGCCGGACCCGGATCGAGTAGGGCCCGGCACCGTGAACATCTCGGCCCCCTTCATCCGCCGGCCCGTCGCCACGATCCTCCTGGCGATCGCCCTGACCCTGTCGGGGCTGTTCGCCTACCGGTTCCTGCCGGTGGCGGCCCTGCCCACGGTGGATTTCCCGACCATCTCGGTCACGGCCCAGCTCCCCGGCGCCTCCCCGGACTCGATGGCGGCCTCCGTGGCGACGCCGCTCATCAAGGAATTCTCCACGATCCCGGCGATCGCCACGATCTCGGCCGCGAACTACCAGGGCTTCACCTCGATCACGATCGAGTTCGAGCTCGCGCGCAACATCGACCAGGCCGCCGCCGACGTGCAGGCGGCGATCACCCGCACGCTGCGCCGGCTGCCGATCGAGCTCACCATCCCGCCGAGCTTCCGCAAGCTCAACCCGGCCGACGCGCCCGTGATCCTGCTCTCGCTCTCGAGCGAGACGACGCCGCTCCCGACCCTCGACGCCTTCGCCCAGACGGTGATCTCGCCCTCGCTCTCCACCATCACGGGGGTGGGCCAGGTCTTCGTGTACGGCAGCCAGAAATTCGCCGTGCGGGTGCAGATCGACCCGAACGTGCTGGCGGCCCGCGGCATCGGCGCCGACGAGATCCAGGCCGCGATCCAGAACGCCAACACGTCGACGCCCGTGGGCGTGGTCGAGGGGCGGGGGCAGAACCTCACCATTCAGACCAACACGCAGCTCATGAACGCCGACGCGTTCCGGGACATCATCGTGGCGGTGCGCAACGGCCGCCCGGTGCGCCTCGGCGAGGTCGCCCGCGTGATCGACTCGGTCGAGAACAACCGCATCGCCTCGTGGATGGACGGCACCCGCGCCCTCGTGCTCGCCGTGCAGCGCCAGCCCGACGCCAACACCGTCGAGGTGGTGGACCGCGTGCGCGCCATGCTGCCGAAGTTCCAGGAGCAGCTCGGCGGCAGCGGCACGATCGGCGTCGTCAACGACCGCTCGCTCTCGATCCGGGAGGCGGTGCACGACGTGCAGTTCACGCTCGTGCTCACCATCGGCCTCGTCGTCGCGGTGATCTACCTCTTCCTCGGCCGCCTCGCCGCGACGCTGATCCCCTCGGTGGCGGTGCCGATCTCGATCATCGCCACCTTCGGGGCGATGTACGTGCTCGGCTACTCGGTGGACAACATCTCGCTCCTCGGGCTCACCCTGGCGGTCGGCCTCGTCGTCGACGACGCCATCGTGATGCTCGAGAACATCGTCCGGCACGTCGAGGAGGGCATGAAGCCGTTCGAGGCGGCCCTCAAGGGCGCGGGCGAGATCGGCTTCACCATCCTGTCGATCACGGTCTCGCTCGTCGCGGTGTTCATCCCGGTCCTGCTGATGGGCGGCGTCGTCGGGCGCATCTTCAACGAGTTCGCGGTCGTGGTGACGATCGCCATCGTGGCCTCGGCCCTGATCTCCCTCACGCTCACCCCGATGCTCGCCGCCCGCCTGCCCGCCGAGGCGGCGGGCCACGGCCGCAAGAACCTGTTCGAGCGCGGCTTCGCGCGCATCCAGGCCGCCTACGAGCAGGGCGTCGACCTCTGCCTGCGCCATCCCTTCGCGGTGCTGCTGGTGTTCTTCGCCTCCGTCGGCCTCACCGCCTGGATGTTCGTGGCGATCCCCAAGGGGTTCTTCCCCTCCGAGGACATCGGCCAGCTCCAGATCGCCACGGAGGCCGGCCAGGACGTCTCGTTCGACGCGATGACGGCGCTCCAGCACGAGGCCGAGGTGATCGTCGCCCGCAACCCGGCGGTGGCCCACGTGGTCAGCCGCGCGGGCTCGAACGGCTTCACCGGCACCCTCAACCAGGGCAGCCTCTTCGTCGAGCTCAAGGACCGCGACGCGCGGCCCCCGCTCAGCCGCACGATCGCGGATCTGCGGCGCGACCTCGCGGCCCTGCCGGGCCTCCAGGCCTTCATCACGCCGGTCCAGAACCTGCGGCTCGGCGGACGCCAGTCGAAGAGCCAGTACCAGTACGTGGTGCAGGGCCTCGACCGGGCCGACCTGGAGCGCTGGTCGGTGCGGCTCACCGAGGCGCTGGCCCAGGACCGGGCCACCTTCGCGGGCGTGACGAGCGACCTCCAGAACGCCGCCCTCCAGGCCCGGATCACCGTCGACACCGACAAGGCCCAGGCCCTCGGCATCAGCTCCGACCAGATCCGCCAGACCCTCTACACGGGCTTCGGCACCCGCCAGATCTCGACCATCTACGGCACCTCCGACAGCTACCAGGTCATCACCGAGTTCGACCCGCGGATGCAGTGGACCGCCGACCGGCTCGACGACATCCGGCTGCGCGCCTCGAGCGGCAAGCTCGTGCCGCTCTCGGCCCTCGCCACCGTCACCCGCACGCCCGGCCCCCTCTCGATCAACCAGCTCGGCCTGCTGCCGGCGGTGACGATCTCGTTCGACGTGCCCGCCGGCGTCGCCCTGGGCGAGGCGGTCAACCGCATCGCGCAGATCAAGGGCAGCCTCGGCGTGCCCGGCACCATCACCACCACCTTCGCGGGCACCGCCCAGGTGTTCCAGGACGCGCTGGCCAACCAGGGCCTGCTGCTCGCCGCCGCCGTGATCACGATCTACCTCGTGCTCGGCATCCTGTACGAGAGCTTCATCCATCCGCTGACGATCCTGACCGGCCTGCCGGCGGCGGCGATCGGGGCCCTCGGCGCGCTCCAGCTCTTCGGGATGGACCTCTCGGTGATCGCGATCATCGGCGTCCTGATGCTCATCGGCATCGTCAAGAAGAACGCCATCATGATGATCGACGTGGCGCTGGTGCTCCAGCGCGAGCAGGGCTGGAAGCCCGCGGCGGCGATCCGGGAGGCCTGCGCCCTGCGCTTCCGCCCGATCATGATGACGACGGCCGCCGCCGTGATGGGCACGCTGCCGATTGCCATCGGGCACGGCGCCAGCGCCGAGCTGCGCCAGCCCCTGGGCGTCGCCGTGGTGGGGGGCCTCCTCGTGTCGCAGCTCCTGACGCTGTTCATCACGCCGGTGCTCTACCTCTACATGGACCGCCTCGGCACCGGCACGACCCGCCTCGTGCTGTCGCTGCGCCGCGGCCGCCGGCACGCCCCGCGGCCGGAGCCGGACACCACCGGGCGGATCCCGGCGGAGTAGGCCGCCGCCGGTCCCGGAGGGCGCTGCCCGCCGTCCCGTCCGGGCCCCTGCGGGCCGCCGCGCCCCGGGACCGCGGCCCGCGAACCCGCCGGCGTGCGCCGACGCACATCCATCCGCGACGTTTTCCCGTTCTATGCCCGAAGACGGTGGCCGGGACCGCCGTCCGGTCGAGAGCGCGAACAGTCGAGATCCAGTCATGGTCTGGACGCAACCGCCTTATCGACCGGCGTGAAGGGTGTGCTTCTCGCGGGCGGGACGATGTTCGACTGCTCGCGCAGAGCCTGATTGCGTAAAATCGCGTCGATGACGAGAGCATTGCTTTCGAGGCGGCGGCGCGGCGGCGACGTGTCCCCGAGCGCGGCCGCGCGGCCGCGGCCGGGACGCGCCCGGCGCCGGCCCGCCGCCCCCGGAACCACCAGGAGGACGACATGCGCGCACTGACTCTGCTGGCCGCCTTCGCGGCCGCGACCGGGCTGTTCTGGGCGACGATGCTGACCGCCCCGCCGACGTCGGAGGCCCGCGCCGTCGCGGGCATCGACGTGCGCGACCTGACCATCCAGGCGAAGCTCGACGAGGGCGCGGCCTACGACGCCTTCTGAGGCGGGCGCTGCCTCGGCCCCCGGCCGGGGGCGGCCCCTCAGCCCCGGATCGGCCGGGTCGCCTCCGCGAGCCAGGCCCGCGTCGCGTCGTCCACGAGGCGGGAGAGCGTCTCGCGCACCCGCGCGTGGTAGGCGTCGAGCCAGGCCGCCTCGGGGTCCGTCAGCATCCCGGGCACGACCAGGGCGCGGTCGATCGGCGCCAGCGTCAGGGTCTCGAAGCCGAGCGTCGGCCGCTCGGCGCCGGCGACCTCCCGCGCCTCGACGAGGACGAGGTTCTCGATCCGGATGCCGAAGGCGCCCGCCCGGTAGTAGCCCGGCTCGTTCGAGACGATCATGCCGGGCTGCAGCGCCGCCGTGCCGGTCTTGGCGATGCGCTGGGGGCCCTCGTGCACCGACAGGAAGGCGCCGACGCCGTGGCCGGTGCCGTGGTCGAAGTCGAGGCCGGCCTCCCAGAGCGGCCGGCGGGCGAAGCTGTCGAGCTGCGCGCCGGTGGTGCCGCGGGGAAACAGAGCCGTCGCGATGGCGATGTGGCCCCGCAGCACCCGGGTGAAGCGGTCGCGCATCTCGTCCGTGGGCGGGCCGACCGCGACCGTGCGGGTGATGTCCGTGGTGCCGTCGAGGTACTGGGCCCCCGAATCGATCAGGAAGAGCTCGCCCGGCCGCACCGTCCGGTCCGTGCCCCGGGTGACCCGGTAATGCACGATGGCGCCGTTCGGCCCGCTGCCCGAGATGGTCGGGAAGGCGACCTCCCGCAGGTCGTTGGCCTCCGCCCGGAAGGCCTCCAGGCGCGCCACGGCGGCGATCTCGCTCACGCCGCCCTGCGGCGCCTCCCGGCCGAGCCAGGCGAGGAAGCGCGTGACCGCAGCGCCGTCGCGGGCGTGGGCCGACCGCGATCCCGCGATCTCGGCCGCGTTCTTGACCGCCTTCATGGCGGTGATCGGGTCGGGGCCGACGTCGACCCGCCCCCCGGCGGCCTCGATCCGGCGCCGCAGCGCCACCGCGCCGGTGGCGGCGTCGAGGCGCACCCGCGCCTTGGCGGCCCCGAGGGCGTCGAGCGCCCCCGGCAGGTCCTCCGGGCCGCTCCTCTCGGCGAGGGCCTCCACCGCGGCGGCCGCCTCCGGCGTGACCTTGGCCGCGTCGAGGAACAGGAGCGGCCGGCCCTCGCGCCGGATCAGCGCGTAGCCGAGGGGCAGGGGCGTGTGGGGCACGTCGCTGCCGCGCAGGTTGAACAGCCAGGCGAGGTTGTGGGGGTCGGAGACCACCAGCGCGTCGTGGCGGCCCTTGGCGAGCGCCTCGCGCACGCGGGCGAGCTTGGCCTGCGCGTCCTCGCCGGCGAACGCGGCCGGGTAGGGCACCACGGGCCCCCGGGGGGCTGGGGGACGGTCGATCCAGACGAGGTCGACGAGGTTGAGGGAGGTCGGCTCGGCGCACCCGCCCGCCGCCGCCGCGGCCCGCTCGATCCGGGCGAGGCCGTCCGGCGTGTGCAGCCAGGGATCGTAGGCGAGCACGCCGCCGGCCGGCAGGTTCTGCTCGATCCAGGCCTCGGCCGAGGTCTCGGCGAGGGGCACCGGCGTGATCACCCCGGTGTCGACCTGCTCGGCCGCCTGGAGCGTGTAGCGCCCGTCCACCACGAGGGCGGCCCGGTCGGCGAGCACGATCGCGGTGCCGGCCGAGCCCGTGAAGCCGGTGAGCCACGCCAGCCGCTCGGCGTGGGGCGGCACGTATTCCGACTGGTGCTCGTCGGCCCGCGGCACCACGAAGCCGGTGACGCCGCGCTGCGCCATGGCGGCCCGGAGCGCCGCGATCCGGGCGGCGCCCTCCCGGTGGCTGGGGTCGTCGAAGCTCTGGAAGCGGGCGGTCTCGGTCATCCGCGAGGGGTACGATGCGCGGGCCGGGGCGGCAATCCCCGGCGGCGCTCCGGAGCGCGGCGTCGGCCGCGGGCGCGTCAGTAGAGCGGCGTCAGCCGCACGTTCGGCAGCGTGAACGGCCCGACCACGACCCGCCCGGCGGTGAGGCGCACCGGGGGCAGCACCTTGAGGGGCGGGTCGCCCGGGCGCTGCTGGCCGTCCTGGTCGATCTGGGCCGGGCCGGTCTCGCGGCGCCGGCCGCCGAGGAACTGGCCCACGATGTTGCCGACGAGTGCCGCGCCGTCGCCGCCGAGGCGCGCGCCGAGCTGCTCGCTGATCAGGGGGGCGATCACCTGCTCGAGCCCGGCGGTCCTGACGTCGAGCTGGCCGGCGACCCGGTGCAGCGCGTCGAGGGCGAGGGCGCCCTGCGCCCGCAGCCGGCAGCTGCCCTTGTCGACGGAGAGGCGCGTCAGCTCGGCGGTGCCGCCGGCCTCGCGCCAGCGCTCGAGCTCCTCGGCGAGGGGCCGGGTGCGGAAGCCCGCCGCCCGGGTCACCGTGGCGTCGAGGGCGAGGTCGGCGGGCTCCGGGCCGCCGAGCCAGGGGTCGAGCAGCGGCAGGGTGGCGCGGGTCACCCGGGCGCTCAGGTCGACGGCGCCGTCCGCGTCGAACCGGCCCGGGGTCGGGCGGGCGTGCAGCTCGAGGTGGTCGGTGGTGAAGTCGACGGGCGTCGGCTGCACGCCCGCGACCGCGCCCTTCAGCCCGTCCACCACCAGGGAGGCGCGCTGGAACCCCCCGTCCGTGAGGTGCAGGCTCACCTCGAGCAGGCGCCAGGTCACGTCGCCCGGGAGCCCGTCCTGCTCGACCCGGAACGGGCCGGTCGCCTCCAGGATGACGTGGCGCGGCTGGTAGACCTGCGCCACCGCCACCACGGGACCGACCGAAAAACTCACGTCCGAGCGCGTGAAGGCGAGCGCGGCGCAGCGCAGCTCGAGCCGGAACGGGTAGCCGGTGAGCGAGCGCTCGGCGCAGGTCCAGGTGCGCCCGGCCCGGGCCTCGCGGGCGAACCAGCCGTCGATCTCCTGGTCGGCCCGGCCCCGCAGCCAGAACCAGGCGCCCGTCCAGAGCAGGCCCGCCAGCACGAGCAGGAGGAAGGGCGCGAACAGGCCGATGCGCCGGGCGCGCCGGCCCGGCGCCACCTCCACCTCCGTCTCCGGCCCCTGCGTCATCACGGCGATCCCTGGTGTCGCGTTCGGATTGAACCGAGCCCCCGTAGCTGGTACCGGCCGCGGCCGGCAAGGGAGGCGCGGTCACGAGGTCGTGCCGGGGGCGGGGCTGGGACGGGAGCATGGAGGCAGGAGCGCACGCGCCCGCGGATCTCTGGATCTTCGGCTACGGCTCGCTGATGTGGCGCCCGGGCTTCCCGTTCGCGGAGCGGCGGCCGGGGCGCCTGCGGGGCTACCACCGGGCGCTCTGCGTGCTCTCGCACGTCCACCGCGGCACGCCCGAGCGGCCCGGGCTGGTGCTCGGGCTCGACCGCGGCGGCTCCTGCCGCGGCGTGGCCTTCCGGGTCGCGGCCGCCGAGGCCGCCGCCGCCCTGGCCTACCTGCGCGAGCGCGAGCAGGTCACGGCGGTCTACGTCGAGCGGGTGCTCGGCGTCGGCCTGGACGACGGGCGCCGGGTCGCGGCCGTAACCTACCTGGTCGACCGCCGGCACCCGCAATATGCCGGCCGCCTCCCGGAGGCCGACCTCGTGCGCCTGGTGCGCCAGGGGCTCGGCCGCTCCGGCGCCAACCCGGACTACGTCCGCCACACCCACGACCAGCTCGTCGCCCTGGGCGTGGCCGACCCGGTCCTCGCGCGCCTCGCGGCCGCCTGCGCGGTGCCGACGCCGTGACGGGCGATCATTCCGGGTTCAGCCGCGTTGGTGCTCATCGCGGACCGTCGCGGCCGAGCAGGGTTGAAGCGCATTGATGACTCCCACCGCCCACCTCGCCCTGATCAACGCCTCCGTGGGCGACATCCAGGGCGGGCTCGGGCCGTTCCTCGGCACCTGGCTGGCGCAGGCCGCGCATTGGGGCCCGAGCCAGGTCGGCCTCGTCACCACCATCGTGGGGTTCGCCACCCTGGCGCTGAGCGGGCCCATGGGGGCCCTCGTCGACCGCGCGGCCCGGCCGCGGCTGCTGATCGCGGCGGCCTGCGCGATGATCCTCGCCGGCACCGTGCTGCTCCTGCCGGCCCGCGCCTTCCTGTCGGTGCTCGCGGCGCAGTTCGTGGCGGCCCTCGGCGGCACCCTCGTGGTTCCGGCCGTGACGGCCCTCACCCTCGGCATGGTCGGCAAGCAGGCCTTCCCGCGCCAGCAGGGCCGCAACCAGGCCTGGAACCACGTCGGCATCCTGGGCGCCGCCCTCGTGATCGGCTTCGGCACGGCGTCCTTCGGGCCGAGCATCGCCTTCTGGGTGCTCGGCGTGCTCGCCGCCGCGGCGATCGTCGCGGCGCTCGCGACACCCGCCGGGGCCTGGAACCGGCGCCGCGCCGTCGGCTGGAAGGAGGACGAGCCGGATGACGGCCAGGAGCGCTCCGCGATCCTGACGGTGCTGGCGGACCGGCGCCTCCTGATCCTCTCGGCGGCCCTCGCCCTGTTCAACCTCGCCAACGGCTCGATGCTGAGCCTGCTCGGCCAGAAGCTCGTGGCGGCCGGCCAGGACGGCACCGGCTGGACCGCCCGCTACGTCATCGTGGCGCAGGCGGTGATGATCCCGGTCGCGCTCTTCGCCGGCTCCCTCGCCGACCGGCGCGGCCGGCGCCAGCTCCTGCTCGCGGCCTGCGCGGTGCTGCCGCTGCGGGCCGTGCTCTCGGCGCTCCTCGCCGATCCCTACTGGCTGATCCTGGCGGAGGTGCTCGACGGGGTCGCGTCGGGCGTCATCGGCGTCGCCGTGCCGGTGGTGGTGGCCGACCTCACCTGGGGCTCGGGCCGCACCCAGACGGCCCTCGGCACGGTCGCGGCCGTGCAGGGCGTCGGCGGCGCGCTCTCGGGCTGGGTCGGCGGCCTCCTCGCCCTGCATCTCGGCTGGACCTGGGCCTTCCTGGCCCTCGGGCTGCCGGCCTGCCTCGCCCTCGGGATGGTGCTGTGGCTGGAGGAGACCTGCGCGCCCGGGGGGCAGGATGCCGGCGGCACCGCCTGCGGCCAGAGCGGGGCGCGGCAGGCGCCCGCCCGGCCCGTCGGCGCCGCGGCCGGTCCCTGACCGATGGACCGTCCGGAGGCGGGCCCGCCCGGAGGCTGGGCCGAGGTGCTCGGCGCCTTCCTGCGCCTCGGCCTGACCTCGTTCGGGGGCCCGGTCGCGCATCTCGGCTACTTCCGCGAGGAGTTCGTGAGCCGGCGGCGCTGGCTCGACGAGGCGGCCTACGCCGACCTCGTCGCCCTCTGCCAGTTCCTGCCGGGCCCGGCGAGCAGCCAGGTCGGCCTGGCGATCGGCCTGTCGCGGGCGGGGTTCGCCGGGGCGCTGGCGGCCTGGATCGGCTTCACCCTGCCCTCGGCGGCGCTCCTCGTGCTGTTCTCCTGGGGGACCGGCCTCCTCGGCCCGGCCCTCGGCGCGGGGCCGCTCGCCGGCCTCAGGGCCGCCGCCGTGGCGGTGGTGGCCCTCGCGGTGCTCGGCATGATGCGGAGCCTCACGCCGGACCGCGCCCGCGCCAGCCTGGCGGTGGCGGCGGCCCTGGTGGCGCTCGCGCTGCCCGACACCAGCGGGCAACTCGCCGCCATCGCGCTCGGCGGCCTCGCCGGGCTGGCCTTCCTGCGGGACGGCGCGGCCCCGGGCGGCAGCACCCTGCCGCTCACCGTCGGGCGGCGCACGGCGCTCGCCGCCCTCGGCCTGTTCGTCCTCCTCCTCGCCGGGCTGCCCCTGGCGGCGCAGTGGAGCGGGAGCCCCGCCCTCGGCGTCGCCGCGGGCTTCTACCGCACCGGCGCCCTGGTGTTCGGCGGCGGCCACGTGGTGCTGCCGCTGCTCCAGGCCCAGCTGGTGCCCCAGGGGCTCGTTCCGGGCGACGCCTTCCTGGCCGGCTACGGCGCCGCGCAGGCGGTGCCGGGACCGCTCTTCACCTTCGCGGCCTATCTCGGGGCGGTGATCGGGGGGGTGCCCATGGCGGCGCTCTGCCTCGTGGCGATCTTCCTGCCCTCGTTCCTCCTCGTCGTCGGCACGCTGCCGTTCTGGGGCCGGCTGCGGGCCCGGCCGGGGGCGCAGGCCGCGCTCCGGGGCGTCAACGCCGCGGTGGTCGGCCTGCTCCTGGCCGCCCTCTACGACCCCGTCTGGACCACCGGCATCGCCGGGCGCGGCGACTACGCGATCGCGCTCGCGGCCTTCCTGCTCCTGTTCCTGTGGAAGGCTCCGCCCTGGCTCGTGGTGCTCGCCAGCGCCGGGGCGGGCGCCCTCGCGGGACTTCGCTGAGACGCTCTGGACAGGCCTGACGGGGCCGTGATGCAATGCGGCGTCGAGGCCCGCCGCCAGAGAATGAGTCCGCGCCCATGAAGACCCTGCTCGTCCCGGTCGCGCGTCACGCCCTGCTCGATTCCGTGCTGGAGACCGCCGTCCTGACCGCCCGGCGCTTCGATGCCAGCATCGAGGGCTTCGGCTTGCGCCCGGCCCTGGCCGAGTACGTGCCCGTCGACATGGTGGGCGGCATGACCTGGGTCCGGGACGAGGAGACCGACCTCGTCGAGGCGCGCGATTGCGGCGGCCTGTTCACGGCCTTCATGGAGCGGTGCGGCATCCCGCGCGAGGCGGCCGGCACGTCCACCGCCGGCCCGCGCTACCGCTGGCTGCCCGACGCCGCCCCGGGCGACGGCTTCCTCGCCCAGCACGCGCGCCTGTTCAACGCCACGGTGGTGGGCCGGCCGGGGGGCGGCGAGAACGCCCCGCGCATGACCACCCTGGAGGCGGCTCTGTTCGAGAGCGGCCGCCCCCTCGTGATCGCGCCGCCGGCGACGCCCGCCGGCATCGGCGAGACCGTGGTGATCGCCTGGAACGGCTCGACCGAGACGGCCCGCGCGATGGCCTTCGCGGGGCCGTTCCTGCGCAAGGCCGCCCGCATCGAGGTCCTGGCCGTCGAGACCGCCATGGTGCCGGGGCCGAGCGCCGAGCAGATGGCGGCGGCGCTCAACCGCGAGGGCCTGTCGGCCCAGGGGCGCACGCTGCCGGCGGGCCGCCGCACGCCCGGCGAGATCTTCCTCGCCGAGGCCGAGGCCATCGGCTGCGACCTCCTCGTCAAGGGCGCCTACACCCAGAGCCGCCTGCGGCAGATGATCTTCGGGGGGCCGACCAGCCACATTCTCGCCCACGCCACGATGCCCGTGCTGATGGCGCATTGACCGGGCGGTTTTACCTGCGGCCCGTCGTGACCTACATCTGCGCCGCCATCACGAGGCGGCCATGACACCGGATTTCACGACACCGGACTTCACGACACCGGACTTCACGCTCGACCCGCGCCTCGCCGCCGACACGCTCGCCCTCGGCGACCTCGCGCTGTCCTCGGTGCTCCTCCTCGACGACGCCCGCTTCCCCTGGCTGGTCCTGGTGCCGCGCCGCCCGGGCGCGAGCGAGCTCACCGACCTCGCGCCCGCGGACGCCGCCCTCCTGATGGACGAGATCCGCCTCGCCGTCGGGGTGATGCAGGCCCTGGCCGCGCCCGACAAGGTGAATGTCGGGGCGCTCGGCAACGTGGTGGCGCAGCTGCACGTCCACGTCGTCGGCCGCTTCCGCTCCGACCCCGCCTGGCCCGGCCCCGTCTGGGGCGTCTCCGGCCGCACGTCCTACCCGCCCCACGCCGCGGCCCAGCTCGTCGAGCGGGCCCGCGCCCTCTTCGCCGCCGCCTGAGGATCCGCCGCCTTGACCACCCCCCTCGACCGCCTGGGCTACGCCCACAGTCTCCTCGAACGCCACTCGGCCGAGCGCACCGGGCCGACCCCGACCCTCGCCGGCACCCCGGACGCGCGCCTGCTGCTGTTCTGCGGCGACCTGCCGGTGCTGCGGCCGACGCCGGACGGCGCGACCTGCCTGCTGGCGCCCGCGGACCTCGCGCGGGCGCCCGCGCCGGCGCCCGAGCTCTTCCTCGGGCGGGTCGACGGCCGGCCGGCCTTCGCGGGGGCGCTCCCGGCGGACGCCGCCGCCCTCTACCGCGACGACCCTGCCTACCGGGTGCTCGACCTGCGCAGCGTCGCCGTCGAGGGCGCGGTGCCGGCGCCCGAGATGGGGGTGCTCGCGACGGCGAAGTCCCTCCTGAACTGGCACGGGCGCCACGGCTTCTGCGCCCAGTGCGGGTCGCCGACCGCCATCGCGTGCGGCGGCTACCGGCGCGACTGCGCGGCCTGCGGCACCGAGCACTTCCCCCGCACCGACCCGGTGGTGATCATGCTCGTCACCCGGGGCGACCGGTGCCTGCTCGGCCGCCAGGCGCGCTTCGTGCCGAACACCTACTCGTGCCTCGCGGGCTTCCTCGAGCCGGGCGAGACCATCGAGGACGCGGTCCGGCGCGAGACGTTCGAGGAGGCCGGCATCCGGGTCGGGGCCGTGCGCTACCGCGCCTCCCAGCCCTGGCCGTTCCCGTCCTCGCTGATGATCGGCTGCGAGGGCGAGGCCCTCGGCGACGCCCTCGTGCTCGACCGGACCGAGCTCGAGGACGCGCGCTGGTTCTCCCGCGACGAGGTGCGGCAGATGCTCGCGCGCACCCATCCGGACGGCCTCGCGACGCCGCCCCCCATGGCCATCGCCAACCTCCTGGTGCGGGGCTTCGCCGAGGGCTGGTGAGGGCGGCGGCGCGCCCCCGAGGCGCGCCTCAGGCGTGCGCCCGAGGCACGCCTCAGGCGTGCGCCCGAGGCACGCCTCAGGCGTGCGCCCGAGGCACGCCTCAGGCGTGCGCCCGAGGCACGCCTCAGGCGTGCGCCCGAGGCACGCCTCAGGCGTGCGCCCGAGGCACGCCTCAGGCGTGCGCCCGAGGCACGCCTCAGGCGTGCGCCCGAGGCACGCCTCAGGCGTGCGCCCGAGGCACGCCTCAGGCGTGCGCCCGAGGCACGCCTCAGGCGTGCGCCCGAGGCACGCCTCAGGCGTGCGCCCGAGGCACGCCTCAGGCGTGCGCCCGAGGCACGCCTCAGGCGTGCGCCCGAGGCACGCCTCAGGCGTGCGCCCGAGGCACGCCTCAGGCGTGCGCCCGAGGCACGCCTCAGGCGTGCGCCCGAGGCACGCCTCAGGCGTGCGCCCGAGGCACGCCTCAGGCGTGCGCCCGAGGCGCGCCTCAGGCGCGCTGCGCCGCCGCGACCGGCTCCGCCCGCCGGGTCCCCAGGCGGGCCGCGACGGTCCGGGCGAGCGCGGCGGCCTGGCCCCGGATGTCCGGCACCGCCGTGCACTCCCACAGGGTCCCGCGCAGGAGCGGGCCGAGGGTCCAGAGCGGCCCGCCGGCCTCGCCGTGCGCGTCGACGAGGGCGAGGTCGTCCGCCACCGCGAGGCCGAGGCCGAGGGCGTCCGCCCGGATCAGGCCGCGCGCCATCAGCCGCCGCAGCAGCAGGTCGTCGGTGTCGGCGACGCGGCCGACGCCGGCGGCGTCGATGATGCGCTGGACCGCGACGACGCCCGGGGCGCCGCCGCGCTCCCGCAGGGACACCCGCGCGAAGCCCGCCTCGTCGGCGATGGCGGTGACGCGGGCCCGGCGCAGGGTGAGCCCGCCCCGCTCCAGCTCGCGCGCCACGATCTCGGCGGCGGGCGGCGCCATCCGGTGGCGGTGCACGTCCCAGACGGCCCGGACGTGCCGCAGGAAGCGCTGCTGCTCGGCGAGGGGCAGGCCGCGCCAGAGCTCGACGCTGGCGCCCCGCAGGGCGTCGATCACGCTGCGCCAGTCGGCCCCGGCGGCGCTCGCGCGGGCGACCTCCCGGCGGATCGCCCGGACGAGGGCGGGGAGCGAGCGGCGCACCGCCGCCGGCAGGTCCGGGGCCGGCCAGGGCACCACCGGCGCGTGGACCCGGGGCAGGAGGCCGTGGCGCGACACGCCGAGGATCGGCCCCGTGAAGCCCCGCTGGCGCAGGGCCGCCACGGCGTCCACCATGGTGAGGCCGGTGCCGACGATCAGGAGCGGCATGTCGTCCCGCAGGTCGTCGAGGCGGCCCGGGTCCCAGGGGTCGATGGCGTAGCGGCTGCGCGGCCCGCGCGGGCTGCGCAGGTTGCCGCAGGCCAGGACCGCGCCCGCGACGAGGCGCGTCCGGCCGGCCGCGAGGGTCAGGCGGTAGCCCCCCTCGGCCGGCGCGAGGTCCACGACCTCATCGTTCTCCAGCATCAGGCGCGGGCCCGCGGCCGGCTCGGACAGGGCCGCGACGAGGAGGTCGGTGAGGTAGCGCCCGTAGACGCCGCGCGCCGCGAACAGCCCGGCCGGCGTCGCCCGGGTGCCGGCGGCGCCGTCGGGGGCGCCGCGCTCGAGCCACTGCGCGAAGTGCCCGGGCTCGTCCGGGAAGGCGCTCATGTTGGCGGCCCGGACGTTGAGCAGGTGATCGGTGCAGCCGGTGGCGTAGGCGAGGCCGCGGGCGAAGGCGCCCGACTTCTCGCACAGCAGCACCGGGCGCTCGGGCATCAGCCGGCTCAGGTGGATCGCCGCCATGGTGCCGCTGAAGCCGGCACCGATCACCGCGATGGGAGGCAGGGTCGTTCGCATCGGCGCCGGTCTCCGCGTGACGACGCGGCGGGCGCCGTCCCGGAGCAATCTGGATCGGGCGCGGCGCCCGGCCAGGGCCGCGGGCCCCGGTTCGTGACGGCCGGCGCGGACCGTCACGATCTAGCGCGGGCCGTCACGGTCCGGCGCGCAGCACGTCGAGGCGGTAGGCCTCGGTCCGCTCCTGGCGGGTCGGCGTCAGGAAAGCCCGCGCGCCCTCGATCAGGAGGCCCGCGGCCTCGTCGCCGGTCAGGGGATAGTGCGTCTCCCCGGTCCAGTGCACCAGGACCGCGTCCCCGCCCGGGTTCAGGGCCCCGCGCAGGCGCTCGACGAGGTGCGCCACGTCGGCGGCGTCGAGGTAGTAGACGACCTCGGACAGGAGGATCAGGTCGAAGCGCCCGGGCGGCCAGGCGCCGGGGATCCGGGTCTGGGCGAAGCGGACGTGGCCGAGGTGGCCGCACCGCGCCCGCGCCTGCGTGAGGGCGCTCTCGGCGACGTCGAGGGCGAGGAGCGCGTCGCAGCGCTCCGCCAGGGCCGCGGTCAGCACGCCGATGGAGCAGCCGACCTCCAGGGCCGCGGCGTAGCGGGCCCGCGGCAGGGCCGCGAGGGTCGCGGCGTACTTCCCGCGCTCGTAGTCGCTCGTGGCGAAGCGCCAGGGGTCGGGGTCGTCGGCGTAGCGGGCATCGAAGTAGGCGGGGGGCAGGGACGCGGTGTGCCGGCTCACGGGGCGACCTCCAGGAAAATCTCGAACGGCCGGGCGAAGCGGGCCAGCATCGCGGGCGCGAGGCGAAAGCCCTGCGGATCGTCGTCGATCAGGTCCGTGACCTGCGAGCGGTGGGCGGCGACCGCCCGGGCCTTCGCGCCGAGGTGGCGCGAGACGTCGAGGCGCATCCCGCGGGGGGCGGGGCCCACCTCCGTCTCCCCCGGCAGCGTCCAGCCCCAGACCGGGTAGGCGTGGAGGCGCACGCCCTCGAGCGCACGGGCGGCGCGGCGCGCCAGCGCGGCGGCGGCCTGGTGGTCGCAATGGGGATCGTGCGCCCAGGTGACGAGGAGCGCCCCGGCCCCGCACGCCCGGGCGGCCCGCGCGATCGCCTGCGCGGCGTCCTCCGCCTCCGGGCCGGCGGCCGGCACGAAGCGGTCGGGCAGGCGCAGGAAGCCGACGCTGCCCGCCTCGAGGCCGAGCGCCGCGACGGCCGCCAGGGTCTCCGCCTCGCGCAAGGCGCGCAGGCGCTCCGGCGGATGGCTCGGCGAGCCCGGGTGCGAGCCGACGCCGTCGCTCACCACCACCAGCCGCACGGGCACGCCGCGCGCGCAGGCCTCGGCGATCAGGCCCCCGCAGCCGAGGCTCTCGTCGTCGGGATGGGGCGCCACCACGACGAGGCCGCCGCCTCCGGCGAGGTCGGCGAGGTCGCCGAAGGGCAGCGCCTCCGCGGCGGCCAGGAAGGCGTCGGCCCGCATCACGGCTCTCCCGGCCGCCAGAGGTCGCCTGCGAGGCCCCCCGCCGCCAGGATCTCGGCCGCCGCCTGGGCCAGCGCCCGGTCCGGGGCGGGCTGGCGCAGGTAGGTCGCGAGGTCCCGCGAGAGCCGCTCGAGCGGGTGCTCGCGCAGGAAGCCCTGGAGGCCGACCGAGCGCTGGGCGAGGCGCAGGACGTCGAGCCCGGCCTGCTCCACCGCGAGCCGGGCGAGGTTGACGAAGGCGACGAGGCGCGCGGGCGCCAGCGCCTCCGCGGCGACGCACTCCGCCGCCCGCGCGACGAAGTGCCGGGCCCCCTCGAGCGCGAGGGCGCCCTCGCCGAGGCGGGCGAGCTGGTGGGGATCGTCGCCCCGCCCGGTCCGCGCGAGGTGCGCCCGCCAGGCGTCGAAGACGGCCTCGATGCCGCCGAGCTGCACCGCGGCGAAGCGCCAGGCGCCCCCGGAGAACAGGGGCTGGCGGTGGTAGTCGTCGGGCCCGCCGAGCACGGCGTCGCCCGGGAGCGCGAGCCCCGTGAAGTCGACCGTGCCGGTGGCGGAGGCGCGCATCCCGTGCGCGCGCCAGGCCGAGAGGTCGGCCCGGGTGCCGGGCTCGAGCGGCACGACCAGCATCAGGGGGGGGCCGCCGGGGGCGCGGCGGGCCGTGACGAGGGCCCGCGTCACGAAGCCCGCGCCCGACGCGAAGGTCTTGCACCCGGTCAGGCCGCGCTCCGACAGCACGAGGCCGCCCTCCGGGGGCTCGGTGTTCCAGACCCCGAACAGGTGGCCGGCGCGGGCATCCGCGAACAGGCGCTCGCGCTGGCCCGGGGCGCCGAAGCGGGCGACGAGCTGGAGCGCGTTGACGTGCCCCTCGTAGACCCGCCCGAGCGCGAGGCTGCCGTAGCCGACGAGGCGCAGCACCTCGCGCAGGTCCCGCGCGCCGGCCTCCTGGCCGAGCCCGGCGCCGCCCGCCTCCCGCGGCACGGGCGCGCCGAGGAGGCCCAGGCGCCCGAGATCGGCCACGTCCTCGGCCGGGAAGCCGCCGTCGTGGTCCTGGTCGCCGGCCCGCGCCGTCGCGGCGCGGGCCGCCTCGCGCGCCGCGCGGCACGGGTCCGGGTGGTTCGCCGATGGGGCTCTCTCGCTCACGTGATCCGCCTCTCCCGGCGCGTAGGACCGCGCCCGTGCCGCCGCCTCGGCCCCGCCAGCCCGGGGCCCGTCATCACCGGACCGCGCCCCGCGGGCCCGCTCAGCCCGCCGCCGCGATCTCCTCGACCGTGCGGCCCGTGGCCACCGAGCGGGCTTGCGCCTCCAGCACGTCCGGGTCCCCGGGCCGGCGGGCCGCCTCGTCGGCGGACTTGACCAGCAGCCAGGAGACGCGCCGCGCGCCGGGACGCTCCTTCATCCGCAGGAGCCGCCAGCGCCCGCCGAGCTTGACGCCGCGGAGCCGGAACGCCAGGGAGCCGGCGGCGAGCCCGAGCGCCGGGTCGCCCTCCGGCTCCCAGGTGCCCCGGTCCCAGAGCAGGACGACGCCCGCGCCGTAGCGTCCCGGCGCGATGACGCCCTCGAAGTGGACGTAGTCGAGCCCGTGATCCTGCACCGGGATCGCGAGGCGACGCTCGCCCGCGACGAGGCTCGGCCCGCGGGTCACGGCCCAGCTCTTCAGCACGCCGGCGAGCTCCAGCCGGACGTCGTAGTGCAGCCGCCGCGCCGCGTGCTTCTGGACCGCGTACATCAGGCCCGCGCGCTCAGGCATTCTCGACGCCCTCCGCGGAGGAATCCCGGATCGCCATGGTGGCGCCGAGGGAGGTGAGCGCCCCCGGGCGCGCCGCCCCGGCGGGCGAGCCCGCGATGAGCCCGGCGCGCCGGCACTGGCGCCCGACCTGCGCCCCGGTGCGCAGGAGGGCGAGCAGGGCCTCCGTGCGGCGGATCTGGGCGGCGAGCTCCCGCGGCCGCAGCGGCGCGCGGGCGAGGCGGGGGCTCGCGGCCTCGACGGCCGCGAGGATCCGGCTCACGGCCGGCAGGGCCGCGATGGCGCGCGCCTCGTCCCGCGGAATGTCGAGCCAGGGGGCCCACAGGATGGTCCGGTCGAGCCGGCCCCGGGCGTGAAGCCGCCGCAGCCGGCGGCGCCAGCCGTAGCGCCAGAGGGCGCGCGGCAGCGCCTCCAGCCGCGGGTCGCAGGGGCTCTCGGGCTGCGCGCAGCGCAGCTTCATGGTGTCGGCCGCGCCACCCGGCGCGCGCCCGTCGAGGCGGCCCGAGGTGATGACCGTGATGTCCGGATCGTGGCGCACCCGGGCGCCGTGGGCCTGCAGGCTCGCCACGAAGGCCCGGTCCTCGCCGACCGGGACGGCCGGCATCCCGCCCACCGCGCGGTAGGCCGCGAGGCGCACCGCCAGCGTCGCGCCCGAGGTGGTCCAGTGGCAGGGCCACGGGTCGTGCGGCACGGGATCGATGCGCGCCGCCAATTCGGTGAGGAGCGCCTCGTAGCGTCCCTCGAGGCGCCCGCGGGCGTGCAGGGCGGCGGGCAGCCGGGCGGCCTCGTCGGGATCCAGCGCGATGCGTCCCGCCACGGCGTCGGCCCCCGCCTCGAGCGCGGCGCGGTTGCGCGAGACCCAGTCGGGCGGGACCCGGCTGTCGGCGTCGGTCGTCAGGATCGCGCCGTCGGGGACGCCGTCCTGCTCGAGCCACTCGGCCGCCGCCTGCATGGCCTCGCGCCGCGCCCAGCCGGCCTGCGCGCCGGCGAAGTCGCGCGCGACGACCCGCACGCGGCAGCGCAGGCCCGGGAGCACGGCCGCGACCTCGTGCGCGGTGCCGTCGGTGCAGTTGTTCAGGAACAGCACGACGCCGACCGTCTCGGCCCCGTCCTGCCGGTCGAGGGCCTCCAGGCACGCCCCGATGCGCTCGGCCTCGTTGCAGACCGGGATGGCGACGACCGCCCGCACTGTCGCGCTCGCGGCTCGCTCCGTCCCGGCGCGAAGCGTGTCATATGCGGCTTGCGTCAATACGCGGTACTCCGGCGGGCCCGAACACGACCGCCGGCAACCCATCCTACAACCGGCGACATGTGGACCGGTTCTCCTGTGTCGCAACCCGATCGTGCGCCACCATGGCGCAGGCCGGGGGAGCGCCCGCGGCCGCGGGCCCGCCGCGGGAAAGCCCCGGGCGACGGGGCGGGCGCCCTCAGCGCGCCGCGACCCCGCGTGCCGCGCCGCGAGGCGGCCGCCCCCTTCAGGCGGGGTTTCGGGCGAGGTGCCGGCCGGCGAGCCAGCCGAAGGTCAGGGCCGGCCCGAGGGTGATCCCGGGGCCCGGGTAGGTGCCGCCCATGACCGAGTTCATGTCGTTCCCGGCCGCGTAGAGGCCCGGGATCGGTCGGCCGTCCCGGTCGAGCACGCGGGCGTTCTCGTCCGTCACGATGCCGCCGGCCGTCCCGATGTCGCCCGGATAGACCCGGACGGCGTAGAACGGCGCCGTCTCGAGCGTGCCCAGGCAGGGGTTGCGGTCCGCGGCCCTCGGGTCGCCGAGGTAGCGGTTGTAGGCGTCCCCGCCCTTGCCGAAATCCTCGTCCCGGCCCTGCTGCGCGCCGCGGTTGAAGGACGCGACGCTCCCCGCGAGGGCGGCGGCGTCGAGGCCGAGCTGCCGGGCGAGGTCGTCGAGGGTCCGGCCCTCCGCGAGGTAGCCGGCCGCCACGAGGTGCCGGAACGGGCGCCCGCCCGGCAGGGCGAGCCCGAGGCCCCAGCGCTTCAGGAAGGGGGCGTCGCAGATCAGGTAGGCGGGGATGCTCGGGACGCTCCGGTGGCTCTCGTGCATGGCGAGGCCGAACTCGTGGTAGGAGGTCGCCTCGTTGACGAAGCGCCGGCCGGCGCCGTTGACGGCCATCAGCCCCGGCTTCGCCCGCTCCCAGACGAGGTGCGGGTACCGCACCACGGTCCCGTCGGGCTTCTCCAGGATCGAGACCGGGGCGTGGAAGACGTTCGAGGCGTTCTCGCCCCGCACCGTCGCGCCGGCGGCCTCGCCGAGCCTCAGGCCGTCCCCGGTGCTGGCGGCCGGCGCCATCGACCAGGCGCCGGTCGGGCGGGGCAGGAGGGCGGCGCGGCGCTCCGGGTCGTTCGGGAAGCCGCCGGTGGCGAGCACGACGCCGCGGCGGGCGCGGATCGCCACCTCGCGCCCCTCGCGCGCGACCACGAGGCCGACGACGCGCCCGTCCTCCAGGACGAGGCGCCGGGCCGGGCTCTCCAGCCAGACCGGGATCCCGCGGTCGAGGACGCTCTTGTAGAGCCGCCCCGCCAGGGCGTTGCCGAGCACGAGGCGGGTGCCGCGCCGGTGGCGCAGGCGGTCGGCGGCGTAGCGGGCGACGAGCCTCATCCCGTGCTTCCACGAGGCGAAGGACCGGGTCGCGCCGAGGAGGTGGTGGACGTCCGTCATCGTCACCATCATGCCGCCGAGCACGCTGAACTCGGGCAGGGGGTCGCGCAGGGTCGCGAAGTGCGCCCCCAGCGCGCGGCCGTCGAAGGCGAGCGGGTCCATCGAGCGGCCGCCGAGGGCGGCGCCCTCGGCGTCGGGGTAGTAGTCGGGCGAGTAGGTCCGCGCCACGAGCCGCAGCTCGGTGTGGCGCTCGAGGTAGTCGAGCATCCGCGGGCCGGCCTCCAGGAAGGCGAGCTTCATGGCGTCGCTCGACCAGTTGCCGACGATGCGGTCGAGGTAGAGCTTGGCCCGCTCGAGCGTGTCCGGGTGGCCCGCCTCGGCGCTGCGGGCGTTGCCGGGGATCCAGACGGCCCCGCCCGAGACCGCCGTCGAGCCGCCGACCCGGTCGGTCTTCTCCACGAGGATCGCCCCGAGCCCCTCGATGGCCGCCGTGAGCGCGGCGCTCATGCCGCCGGCGCCGGCGCCGACGCAGATCACGTCCGTCTCGAGGTCGAAGGTCGCCGGGGCCGCGGCGTGCGCCGCCGCCTCGCTCACAGCGCGGCGCCCCGGCGCGAGTAGTTCGTCACGCTCCAGCCGCCGTCGACGGCGAGCACGTGGCCGCTGACGTAGGAGGCCTCCTGCGAGCACAGGAAGTAGATCGCGTTGGCGACGTCCTCGGGCCGCCCGAGGCGCGGGAACGGGATCGGGTCGATGTTGAGCGCCTGGAAGCGGGGGTCGGCGTCGATGCGCCCGCGGGTGAGGGCGGTCTCGATCACGCCCGGCGCCACGGCGTTCACCCGGATGCCGGCGGGGCCGTAATCGGCCGCCATCTGGCGGGTCAGCCCGACGACCGCCGCCTTGGTGGCGGCGTAGGGGGCGACCCGGGGATGCCCGAACAGCCCGAACACCGAGGCGAGGTTGACGATCGCCCCGCGGCCGGGCGCGAGGTGCGGCAGGGCCTCGCGCGAGAAGCGGAACAGCGCGCGCAGGTTGACGTCGACGTAGCGGTCCCACTCGGCGTCGCTGGTCTGGTCGGCCGCCTTGGCGTTGCCGATGCCGGCGTTGTTCACGAGCCAGTCGAGGCGCCCGAAGTGCCGCAGGGCCGCCGCGACGGCGGCGGCCGGGGCGCCCTCGGCGGTGACGTCCTCGACGAGGGTCGCGACGCGGCCCGGGTCCCCGGCGAGGCGGCGCGTCTCCGCGACGCCCTCCGGGTCGCGGTCGAGGGCGAGCACCCGGGCGCCGGCGCACACGAAGCGCAGGGTGGTGGCGCGCCCGATGCCGGAGCCGGCACCGGTGACGAGCGCGACGCAGGGTTCGCCTGCGGGACCGCCCGCGCTCACGGGATCGCTCACGGGATCGCTTACGGGATCGCTCACGGGATCGCTCATGGGGTTGCCTCCTGCGGCCGGTTCAGGCCGCCGTGCCGCCGAGGGACTTGCCGCCGTCGACGAACAGGACCTGGCCGGTGATGAACGCGGTGCGTGGCGAGACCAGGAAGGAGACCGCGTTCGCGACGTCCTCGGGCCGGCCGGCCCGCCCGGTCGGCTGCAGGGCGAGCTGCGCCTCGATCCGCTCCGGCGTCATCTGGCGCAGGAGCGGCGTGTCGATGAGGCCCGGCGCCACCGCGTTGACGAGGATGCCGCGGCGGATCACCTCCATGGCGAGGGCCCGCGTCAGGCTGACCACGCCGCCCTTCGAGGCGACGTAATCCACCTGGTTGCGGGCGCCGAGATAGGCCCGCGAGGCGATGTTCACGATCCGGGCCCCCGCCTCCATCCGGGTGAGCGCCGCCTTGGCGAGCAGGAAGGGCGCGATGGTGTTGACCTCGTAGGCGCGCCGGAAATCCTCGGCCCCGGTCGTCTCGAACGGCCGGTCGCGGAACAGCCCGGCGTTGTTGACGAGCGCCCGCAGGGGCGGCAGGTCGGCGACGAGGCGCGCGACCGCCGCCTCGTCGGTGACGTCGAGGCCCCTCGCCTCGGCCGAGAGGCCGCCGGCCCGGAGCCCGGCCGCGACCTCGCCGGCGAGCGCTTCGTTCAGGTCGGCCACCACGACGTGGAAGCCGTCCTCGGCCAGGCGCCCGGTGATGGCGCGGCCGATGCCGCTCGCGCCCCCGGTGACCAGGGCATAGGGTCTCTCGCTCATCGGCGGCTCCGCTTCAGGTGCTCGTTTCGGCGCGTCACGCGCCCGGATCGGCGCCTCATGCGCCCAGGTAGGCGGCGCGCAGGCTGTCGTCGGCGGCGAGGTCCGCCGACGCGCCCTCGGCCACCACCTCGCCGTTCTCGAGGATGTAGGCGTAGTGCGAGACCGCGAGCGCGACGGCGGCGTTCTGCTCCACGATCAGCAGGGTCAGCGCCTCGTCGCGGTGCAGCCGCACGATGATGTCGAAGATCTGCTGCACCAGGAGCGGCGACAGGCCGAGGGAGGGCTCGTCGAGCAGGAGGAGCCGCGGCCGGGCCATCAGCGCCCGGGCGATCAGCAGCATCTGCTGCTCGCCGCCCGACATGGTGCCGGCCATCTGCCGGAAGCGCTGGGCGAGGATCGGGAAGTAGCCCGTCATCACGTCGATGTCGCGCGCGATGCCGGCCCGGTCGCGGCGCAGCTGGGCGCCGATCACCAGGTTCTCGTGGACCGTCATGTCGCGGAAGATCTCGCGGCCCTCCGGCACCTGGGAGATGCCCGCCGCCACGACCCTGTCCGAGCCGAGGCCCCGCAGCGGGCGGCCGGCGAGGCGCACCTCGCCGTGCGTCGGCGTCACGATCCCCGAGATGACGTTGAGGGTCGTGGTCTTGCCGGCGCCGTTCGCCCCGAGCAGGGCAACGATGCCGCCCTCCGGCACCCGCAGGCTCACGCCCGACAGGGCCTCGATGCGCCCGTACCCGGCCGAGATGCCGGAGAGCTCGAGGAGGTCAGCCATGGTGCGTCGCCTCCCCGGCCTGCTTCGTGCCGAGATAGGCCTCGATGACGCGGGGATCGCCGCGCACCGCCTCGGGCGTGCCCTCCGCGATCTTCTCGCCGAAGCTCAGGACCGTGATCCGGTCGGAGATCGACATCACGAGCTGCATCACGTGCTCGACGAGCAGGATGGTGATGCCCCGCTCCCGGTTGAGGTCGGTCAGGATCGTGTCGAGCCGCTCGATCTCCCGGGAGCGCAGCCCGGCCGCCGGCTCGTCGAGGAGCAGCAGGCTCGGGGAGAGCGCGAGGGCCCGCGCCACCTCCAGGAGCTTCTGGCGCCCGAAGTCGAGGCCGTTCGCCCTCACGTGGCGGACATCCGCGAGCCCGGTCCCCTCCAGGATCTCCTCCGCCCGGGCGCGGGTCCGGGGCGAGGCCGGCCACAGGCGCTCGACCAGGCGCGTCTCGAGGCGCGAGAACGCCCCGAGCATCACGTTCTCGAGCACCGTGAGCTCGTTGAAGAGCTCGAGGTTCTGGAAGGTGCGGGCGATGCCGAGGCCGGCCATCGCGTGGGCGGGCAGCCCGGTGATGTCGCGCCCCTCGAAGCGGATCCGTCCCTCGGTCGGGCGGTAGATGCGCGACACGCAGTTGAACACCGTCGACTTGCCGGCGCCGTTCGGCCCGATGAGCGCGTGGATCGCGCCGCGCGCGACGCTCATCGAGAGGCCGTTCACCGCCGTGAGGCCGCCGAAGCGCATGACGATGCGGTCGAGGGCGAGGTGGCTGTCCATCGCGCGCCCTCCTCAGCGCCGGCCCACGAGGGCGAACACCCCGCGGGGGGCGTACATCATGAACAGCATCAGGATGCCGCCGTAGATGACCTCCTGGTAGGACGGGACCTGGCGCAGGAGCTCAGAGACCAGCCCGAACACGACCGCGCCGCCGACCGCCCCGGTGACCGACCCGATGCCGCCGACCACGATCATGGTCAGGACCAGGATCGTGGTCTGGAAGCCGAGGCTGTCGGGGTGGATGAAGGTCGAGAAGGTGGTGAACAGCCCGCCCGCCGCGCCGGCGAGGAACGCCGACAGCGTGAAGGCGAGGAGCTTGGTGCGCCGCACGTCGATGCCGACGGCGGCGGCCGCGACCTCGGACTCGCGCACGGCCCGGAAGGCGCGCCCGAGGCCCGAGGCGTGCAGGCCGGCGACGAGGGCGATGACGACGAGCGTCACCCCGGCGACGACCGGGAAGGCCGCCTTGTCGGACAGGATCGGCCGGCCGAGGAACGAGGCGGGCGGGATCGCGAGGCCGTTCGGCCCGCCCGTGACCGGCGTCCAGTTCAGGAACACCCACTGCATCGCCTCGCCGAAGGCGAAGGTCGAGAGCGCCAGGTAGATGTCGCGCATGCGCAGCGACAGCACGCCGATGGCGAGGCCGCACAGGGCCGCGAGGACGCCGCCCGCCAGGAGCGCCGCCAGGAAGGGCAGGCCCAGGACCTTCGAGGAGAGCGCCGCCGTGTAGATGCCGATGCCGTAGAACGCCGCGTGCGCGAGCGAGAACTGGCCGGCCTCGCCGATGACGAGGTGGAGGCCGAGCGACAGCACCACGAACACCAGGAGCAGGTTGGCGATGTAGACGACGTAGCCGGTGGCGAGCGCCGGCAGCGCCAGGCCGAGCCCGACGAGGACGACCGCGACGGCGGCGAGGACGCGCGCGCTCATACCTTCCTCACCCGGAGACGGCCGCCGAACAGCCCTTGCGGCTTGAAGACCAGGACCAGCATGATGATCACGAACGGAGCGACGTTGATCGCCCGGGTGGAGACGAAGAGGCCGACGAGGTTCTCGGCGACGCCGATGATGAAGCCGCCGACCACGGCGCCCGGCAGGCTCGTGAACCCGCCAACGATCGCGGCCGCGAACGCGAGGGTGACGACGACGCCCATCTCGGCGGTCATCAGGAGCTTCGGGGCGATCAGGATCGCGGCGACGGACGAGATGCCGCCCGCGAAGGCCCAGACCAGCCTCTCGGTGCGGCCGAGGTTGATCCCGACGAGCTGCGCGGCCCGGCGGTTCATGCCGACCGCCCGCATCGCCCGGCCGGTCCGGGTCAGGTTGAAGACCGCGAAGAAGGCCGCCATCACGGCGAGGGCGGCGGCGAGGATCGTCAGGTCGAGGTAGCTCAGCGAGGCCTCACCGAGGGTCACCGAGCCGTCCGGCACCACCGACGGGAAGGTGCGGGGCGTGTCGCCGAAGCCGGTCGCCCGCACGAGGCCCTTGAGCACGTAGGACAGGCCGAGCGTCGCGATGACGAGGTTGACCGCGACCCCGCGCGCGGCGGCGACCCGGCGCAGCACGACGCGCTGGAACAGGCCGGCGGCGAGGGCCGCCGCCACCAGGGTGAGGGGCAGGGCGAGCCAGATCGGGACGCCCGCGATCGCGATCAGGAAGAACGCGAAGTAGGCGGCCGCCATGTAGAACTCGCCCTCGGCGAAGTTCGCGACGTCGGTCGTGCGGAACACGATCACGATGGCGATGGCGAGCAGCGCGTAGACCGAGCCCGTGACGAGGCCGGACGCGATGCCCTGCTGGAGGAACAGGAGGACGATGTCGGAATCCATGCGGGCGGCCGGGCGTTTGCGTGGGGGCCGGCCCGGCCAGCGCCGGGCCGGGGCGCCTTACTGGTCCTGGTAGGTCCAGCGGCTGGCGAAGCGGCCGGGGACGGCGGTGAGGCCCTCGCCGTCGAACTTGAAGTAGATCGAGGCCTTCTGGCCGGCGTGCTCGGTCTTCGTCAGCACGATGGGACCCGCCATGACACCGGTGTCGATGTCGGTGCGGTCGAGGGCCTCGATCACCTTGGCGCGGGTCGGGTTCGGGCCCGCGGCCTGGAGCGCCCGCACCACCGTCATGGCGGACGGGATGCCGTAGGGCATGTAGACCTGCGGGTGGTCGGGCTTGGCCGCGAGGTCGGGGTAGCTCGCCCGGTAGAGGTCGTAGATCCAGGCGAGCGTCTCGGAGCCCGGCTTGGCGGCCAGCACCTCCTCGATGTAGACGTTCCGGAACGCCTCCTTCGAGCCGACGTTCTCGGCGAGCTGCTTCAGGTTGGCGATGGCGTTCACCGCGATGACGATCGGCTTGTTGAAGCCGAGTTCCTGCGCCTTCTTGAGGATGAGCTGCGCCGGCCGGGCGTAGGTGGCGATCACGAGCGCGTCGGCGCCGGAGGCCCGCAGCTTCAGCACCGGGGCGGTCACGTCGGTGATGGCCGGGTTCACCGATTCGGGGATCAGCGCGACGCCGTTGTCCTTGGCCTGGAAGCGGGCGCCCTCGAGGTTCCAGGCGCCGTAGGCGTCGTCGTGGTTCAGGTAGGCGATCTTCTTCGCCTTCAGCTCCTTGGTGGCGAACTCGACCACCGACCCGCCCATGGCGCGCTGCGAGATCGAGAAGGCGCCGTAGATGTTGGCCTGGGGCGGGTAGAGCGCGCCGTCGCCCGAGGCGTTGAGCATCACCCACGGCACGCCGGAGCGCACGACGTAGTCCTTGGCGGCGACGACCGGGGCCGAGCAGGAGCCCCCGTTCAGCAGGAACACGCCGTCCTGCTCCACGAGCTTCTTGACCGCCGCCACCACGTCGTTGGCGTTGCAGCGGTCGTCCTCCTGGACGATCTCGATCCGGCGGCCGTGGACGCCGCCCTCCTTGTTGACCTTGTCGTAGTACATCCGGGCGGCGTTCATCACGTCGAAGCCGTACGCCATCGAGGCGCCCGAGAGCGGGCCGAACATCCCGATCCGGATGCTCGTCGGCGTGAGCCCGGGCTCGTCCGCCCGCGCCGGGCCTGCGAGCGCGAGGGCGGCCGCCAGGGCGGCCCCGAGCCGGGGCAGGGCGTTGCGTCGGGTCATCGTTTCCTCCTCCGAGATCGTTGTTGGCGCGGCGCGTCCCGTCGCGGTCACTGCATCCGGTAGCCGCCGTTGACGTCGAGGGTCGTGCCGGTGACGTAGGCCGAGGCCGGCGAGGCGAGGAACGCCACCGCCTCGGCGACGTCCCGCGGGCGCCCGAGCCGCCCGAGCGGCACGTTGGCCGCGGAGGCGGGCGTCGCCCCCGCGCCCCCGGCGGCGAGCTTCATCATGTCGGTGTCGATGAGGCCGGGCGCGACCGCGTTCGCGGTGATCCCGAGCGGCGCTCCCTCGCGGGCGATGGCCTTGGTGAGCCCGATCACCGCGGCCTTCGCGGCGATGTAGGCCGCGCTCGCGTTGTAGCCGCCGAGCTGGGCCGCCACCGACGAGACCGTGACGACGCGCCCGTCCGCCACCGGCCGCCCCGCGCGCAGGCGCAGGAAGGCGCGGGCGCACAGGAAGGTCCCGGTGGCGTTCACGCCCAGCATGTCCTGCCAGTTGGCGAGCGACGTCTCGGCGATCAGGGGCCGGCGCCCCTCGTGCAGCAGCAGCTTCCCGGCGTTGCAGACCAGGACGGCGACCGGCCCGAGGTCGCGCTCGGCCGCCGCGAACAGGGTCTCGACCGAGGCCTCGTCCGCCACGTCGGCGGCGTAGCCCGTGTGGCCGCCCCCGGGCAGGTCGGCGGCGGTGCGGCCGGCGGCGGCGCCGTCGATGTCGGCGGCGGCGACGGTCAGGCCGGCCCCGGCGAGCACCCGGCAGACCTCCTGCCCGATGCCCCGGCCTCCTCCGGTCACGAGCGCGATGCGGCTCACGGATTCTCTCCGGTCGTTGCGTCCGATCCGCTTCATGGATACATGAGCGCCGCCAGTCAAGGCATTTTCGCGGTTTCAACGCGTCTCGGCCGGCTGTATGTATCCATGATGCGAACGCGATCCCAGGACGTGACCGAGATCCTGCGGGGCTGGATCCTGAACGGGACCGTGCCGGCGGGGGAGCGGCTGGAAGAGGTCCCCCTGGCGGCGCGCCTGGGCGTCTCGCGCACGCCCGTGCGGGCGGCGCTCACGCTCCTCGCCACCGAGCGGCTGGTCGACTACCAGCCCAAGCGCGGCTACGCCGTCCGCAGCTTCGGCGCGCAGGACGTGTTCGCGGCCTACGAGGTCCGGGCCGCCATCGAGGGGCTCGCCTGCCGGCTGGCGGCGGCCCGGGGCGTCCCCGACGCCGTCGCCGCCGCCCTGCGCGGCTGCCTCGCTGACGGGGACCGCATCCTCGCCGGCGGGCGCCTCGACCCGGCCGAGCTCCAGCCCTACCAGGCGATGAACGAGAGCTTCCACGACGCGATCATCTCGCTGTCCGGCAATCCCTGGGTCGAGCGCTTCGTGCGCCAGACCCACGCCATCCCGTTCGTGTCCGACCGGGTGATCCTGTGGCACGATTACGGGGTGATCCGGCGCTCGCACGACGACCACCACCGCATCCTGGCGGCCCTCCTCGCCCGCGACCCGGCCCGGGCCGAGGACCTGATGCGCGAGCACGTCTACTTCGCGGGCCTCTTCCTGCGCGACAATTTCCACCGTATCCGGTCCCAGCAGACCGGCCAGGCCGGCGCGTCGGGCTGAGGCGCCCGACCCGCGACCAACGCCCCGGGGACGTCGTCCCCGGGCAGAACGCCCCGAGGACAACGCCCCCCATGAAGATCTTCTTCTCCCCCGCCTCGCCCTTCGTCCGGAAGGTCATGGTCGTCGCCCACGAGCTCGGCCTCGCGGACCAGATCGAGCGCCTGCCGAGCGCGGCCGGGCCCGTCGCCCGCGACGCCAGCATCCGGCAGCACAACCCGATCGGGCAGGTCCCGACCTTCTTCACCGACGACGGGACGGTCCTGTACGACAGCCGGGTGATCTGCGAGTACCTCGACGACCTCGGGGGCGGGGCCTTCTTCGGCTCGGGGGCGGCGCGCTGGCGCAACCTGACGGACGCCGCCCTCGGCGACGGCCTCCTCGGCGCCGCCCTCCTGGCCCGCTACGAGGCGGTGCTGCGGCCCGAGCCCCTGCGCTGGTCCGACTGGACCGGCGGGCAGCTCGCCAAGGTGACGGACGCGGTCGACCGCATGGAGACCATGGACCTCGCCGGGCGGCTCGACATCGGCACCGTCACCTTCGCGTGCGGCCTCGGCTACCTCGACTTCCGCTTCCCCGAGGCGGATTGGCGCTCGACCCACCCGCGCACCGCCGCGTGGTTCGGCGCCTTCGCGCAGCGCCCCTCGATGGCGGCGACGCAGCCGGGGGTGTAGTCCCGGGCGCCGGCCGCCCAATCCCGGGCCTCGGGGCCGCGGCGGGTCCGCGGTCGCGGGGGCCCGCCGGCGGGCGCCCGGCTCCGGGCCTCTCACTCCGTCCTTGCAAGGGAATGCCGGCATGGCGAGCTATCGCATCGCGACCATCGAGGGCGACGGGATCGGCCCGGAGGTGACCCGGGCCGCGATCCGGGTGCTGAGTGAGGCCTGCGGGGCGCAGCACCTCGACTTCGTGATGCTCGAGGGCGGCGCCGGCCACTACGCGAGGACCGGGCACGTCCTGCCGGACGACACCTTCGCGGCCTGCCGCGACCTCGACGCGGTGCTGCACGGGGCCGCCGGGCTCCCCGGCATCGTCTACCCGGACGGGACCGAGGTCGGCAACGACCTGCACCTGCGCCTGCGCTTCCGGCTCGACCTCTACGCCAACGTGCGGCCGGTGAAGCTCCTGCCCGGCGTGCTGTCGCCGCTGCGCGCCTTCGAGGGCGGCGGCATCGACTACGTCATCGTGCGGGAGAACACCGAGGGGCTCTACGCCAGCCGCGGGGCCGGCGTGGTGCTGCGCGGCGAGCTCGCCTCCGACACCCTCGTGGTGACCCGCAAGGGCACCGAGCGGGTGGCCCGCTTCGCCTTCGACCTCGCGCGGACGCGCAACGGCGCCCCCCGGGACGGCAAGCGCCGGGTCACGGTCTGCGACAAGGCCAACATCCTGCGCTCCTACGCCTTCTTCCGGGCGGTCTGCGACGAGGTGCACGCCGGCTATCCCGACGTCGCGATCGACTACGCCTACGCCGACGCGATCACCGTGCACCTGCTGAAGCGCCCCGACTTCTACGACGTGATCGTGGCCGAGAACATGTTCGGCGACATCATCTCGGACCTCGGCGCGGCCACGGCCGGCGGCATGGGCATCGCGCCCTCCGCCGAGATCGGCGACCGGCACGGCCTGTTCCAGGGCGCGCACGGCTCCGCCCCCGACATCGCGGGTAGCGACGTCGCGAGCCCCGTCGCCACGATCCTGTCCGGCGCGATGATGCTGCGCTGGCTCGCCGAGGCCCGGGCCGACCCGGCTCTGGTGCCGGCGGCCGAGCGGGTCGAGGCGGCCGTCGGCACGGTGCTGCGCGAGGGAAGCGCCGTCCCCCACGACCTCGGCGGGCGGGCGGGCTGCACCGAGGTGACCGACGCCGTCTGCCGTGCGTTGGCGTGACAACCGCATCCGGAGAGCAAGCTATGTCGAAGCCGCGCGTGGGCCTCATCGGGGTCGGGATGATGGGGCACGGGATCGCCCTGAACGTCGCCCGCAAGGGCTGGCCCCTCGGCTACCTCGACCATCCGGGCAACCAGCCCACGGCCGACCTCGACGCCCTGGGCGCGACGCGCCACGCCGACCGGGCCGCCCTCGCCCGGGGGAGCGAGGTCGTCATCCTGTGCGTCACCGGCACGCCCGAGGTCGAGGACGTGCTCCTGGGCGAGGCCGGGATCCTCACGGCCCTGCGCCCCGGCACCGTGATCGTCGACTGCTCGACCGCGGTCCCGAGCTCGACCGAGCGGGTCGCGGCGGCCGTCGCGGCGGCCGGCGGCCGCTTCCTCGACGCGCCGATGACGCGCACGCCGCGCGAGGCAGCCGAGGGCCGGCTGAACCTGCTCGTCGGCGGCGACGCGGCGCTGTTCGCGGAGACGCTGCCGCTCCTGCGCGCATTCGCCGAGAACATCTTCCACGCCGGTCCCGCCGGGTCCGGCCACACGCTGAAGCTCCTGCACAACTTCGTCTCCCTGGGGACCGCCACCCTGCTCGGCGAGGCGGCGGCCTGCGCCGAGCGGGCCGGGATCGCCCCCGCCCTGTTCGTCGACGTCCTGCGGCAGGGCGGCGGCGCGGGCGCCGCCCTCGACCGCGTCGGGCCCTACATGCTGGACCGGGATACCTCGGCGATGCGGTTCACGATC
This sequence comes from Methylobacterium crusticola, assembly GCF_003574465.1. Taxonomy (GTDB): domain Bacteria; phylum Pseudomonadota; class Alphaproteobacteria; order Rhizobiales; family Beijerinckiaceae; genus Methylobacterium; species Methylobacterium crusticola. The sequence goes on along the minus strand of NZ_QOWC01000008.1, from coordinate 8,198 downwards.
GCGAACGCCCGCAAGGACCTGACCTACTACGTCGCCATGGCGCAGGATCTCGGCGCGCGGCGCGGCGTGGCCTCCGGCGTCCTCGCCACCCTCAGCGGCGTGGCCGAGGCCGGGCACGGGGCGGCCCACCTGCCCGAGATCGTGGTGCGCCTCCAGGAGGCCGGGGATTGAGGCGGGGCGCCGCGGGGCGCCCGGCGGCGCGGCGCGGCCCGGGGCGGGTCCGGGCGGGCGGTCGCCGCGGGCCGGCGCGTCCCGGCGACTGAAGTATTCGGTTTTATCTGGTGCTCTCGCGAACAATTCAGTGTCGGATAGCATCTGTACTTCGATAATAAGTCATGGTTAATTTTATATTTCAGATTTTCGAGTAAGTTTCTCGACCGTCTGCGCGCTTCTCGGCGCGAATGCTCGATCCGCCACGTAAGCTGCGCGTCACCGCCGCGGCAGGATCGGCCAAAGTCGAGACGAGCGCGGAACGACGCCGTGTCTCTCGAACAAGAAGATTGTCATCGTTCTTTGTCGTGAGACCAGCAAAACTGCATCTGATCCGACGACGAAGTTATCTAAAAAATATCAGAATGAAAATCGGCCGGCATGCGCAAGATTGATGGACGGATCCGACACGAGAACTCAACAGAAAATCCGGGCGGGTGGGTGTGTCCGGGTGTCTGTTCTGTTACGCTTCGAATCGTCACTCCGATCGAGAGCGCACAATGGCAGCGGGTGGTGAAGTCAGCCTCTACCGTACGCCTCCCGGCGGGGCCGAACCGGCCGCGGACGCGGCGGCGATGCGCGCCGCCGCCGGCGCGGGGACGCCGCGGCGGCGCTCGGACACGGGCACCATCCTGATCCACTGGCTCACGGCCGTCGCCATGGTGGCGAGCCTGCTGACGGGCCTGCGCATCTCGGCCGACGCGCCGAGCGCGGTCGTGTCGAAGTTCCTGGCGCCGGTCCTGCCCCAGGGCGAGATCTGGACGGTGCACTTCGTCGCCGGACTCACCCTGTTCTTCGCCCTCTCGGCCTACGTCGTCTACGTGGCGCGCAGCGGGCTCGCCGAGCGCAACGCCCCCCGGCGCATCGCCGCCGCGACGATCCCGGGTTCGAGCCGCGCGGCGCGCCAGGCGCGCTGGTCGGGCGTCAACGTCGCGCTCCACTGGCTCATGTACGGCATCGTGCTGGCGATGACCGGCACCGGCATCGCGCTCTATCTCGGCTACGGCGGCTGGTTCGTGGCGATCCACGCCGCCCTGGCCCTCGTCACGCTGGCCTACATCGCGGTCCACGTGGTGACGCACTTCCTGTACGGCGGCTGGGACCAGCTCCTGCGGCTGTTCCGCCCGGCGCGGCTCGCCGGGGCCGCGGCCAGGCGGCGCCCGCTCCTCGTCGCGAGCGCGGTCGGCCTGCCGGTCATCGCGGGCCTCGCCGCCGCGGACGTGGCCGGCCGCTCGCAACTCGTCGTGCGCCGGGTCGACACGGCGCCCGACCTCGCCCGCCTCCTGGCCGATCCCGCCTGGAACCGGGCGCGCCCGGTCCAAGTCCGCACCATGCAGGGCGCGAATTTCGGCGGCAGCGGCGAGACGACGGTCGAGGTCCGGGCGCTGCACGACGACAAGGACGTCTACTTCGCGTTCCGGTGGTGGGATCCCTCGCGCTCCCTGCGCCGCGTGCCGATGGTCAAGCAGGCCGACGGCTGGCACGTCCAGGACGCGGACGCGGCCAAGGCCGACGTGACGCGCTACTACGAGGACAAGCTCGCCGTCGTCTTCTCCGATTCCGACGCGTTCGGGGCCGGCGGGGCGACCCACATGGGGCCGACCGCCCTCGCCGGCGCGCCCCTGCCGCTCAACCGCCGCGGCTACCACTACACGACCGACGGCAGCTTCATCGACATGTGGCAGTGGAAGGCCGCGCGCGGCGGCCTGCTCGGCGTCGTCGAGGACATGCATATCGGGCCGCCCACCGAGCCGAGCGCCGCCGAGCGGGCCGGCAAGGCGCGCTACCAGGCGGGCTACTGGGGCGATCCCGGCAGCAGCATGTACCGGTACAATTTCGCGTTCGAGGGCCCGGGCGGCTACCGGGGCGCGGTCACGCCCCTGCGCCTCCCGAAGGACTGGCGCGCGACCCTGGCGGGCCTCGGCCCCGTCGACCCGGACCCCGACGCGGGCGTCGCCGCGGGCTCGACATGGTGGATGATCGAGGCCTCCGACACGGTGCCGTACAGCAAGGAGGCGGACGACGCGATCCCGGTCGGCACGATCATGCCGGGCGTGCTCATCACCGGCAGCTACACCGGCGAGCGGGCCGGCATCACGGCGTCGGCCGACTGGTCCGGCGACCACTGGACGCTCGTCGCCAGGCGCAAGCTCGCGGCCGGCAGCAAGTACGACAAGGATTTCGCGCCCGGCAGCCGCTACTACCTCTGGGTGTCTGCCTTCGACCACACGCAGACCCGCCACACCCGGCACATGCGCCCGGTGGTGGTGTCGGTCGACTGAGCCATCCGCGCCGGCGGGGCGCGCCGCCGGGGGCAGGGGGGCGGGGCAGCTCCTGCCGCGGACCGGCCGGTGCGGCGCGGCCGCCCCGGCGCTCGAGCGCCCCGGGCGGCCCCGGGGCGCGTTCTCGACGGAGTGAGACGGTGGCCAAGGCGAACCTCGTCGTGAACGGACGCCGCATCGCGGCGACTCCGGGCCAGACCCTGCTGGACGCGGCGCTGACGGGCCGCGTCGCCCTGCCGCACGACTGCGCCACCGGCCAGTGCAACACCTGCCGGGTGCGGCTCTACGACGGCAACGTCGACCCGCAGGGCACGGCGCTCAACGACACGGTGCTGGCCTGCCGAGCGACCGTGACGGGCGACGCGGTCATCGAGTTCGACGAGGTGCCGCCCGTGACGCGCTCGGCCGGGCTCGTCCAGGCCGTCGCGCCGCTCTCGGAGTCGATCGTCGAGGTCACGGTCGCCCTCGCGCGGCGGGCCGCCTGGCTGCCGGGCCAGTACGTCAAGGTGCAGTTCGGCGGCTTTCCCGCTCGGGACTACAGCCCGAGCCTGCGCGCCGACGGGTCGGGCGAGCTCAACGAGCTGATCTTCCACGTCCGGCGCTACCCCGACGGGCAGGTCTCCTCGCAGCTCGGCGTCGGGATCCGGCCGGGCCATCCCGTGCGGATCCGCGGCCCGTTCGGGTCGGCCTACCACCGCCCCGGGACCGGCCGCCTCGTCCTCGTCGCGGGCGGCGTCGGCTGGGCGCCGATCTGGGCGATCGCCCGGGCGGCGAGCCTGCGCGAGCCCGCGCGCCCGCTCCACGTCGTCGCCGGCGCCCGGGTCGCCGAGGACCTGTACATGCGGGAGGCCTGCGACTGGCTGAGCCGGCGGGGCGCCCGCGTCACGCTCACCTGCAGCGGGCTCGCGGCCGACGGGCCGGAGACGCGGGCCGGGCGTCCGACCCTCCACGTTCCGCTCCTGAACCCGACCGACACGGTGGTGGCGGCGGGCGCCCCCGGCATGGTCGCCGCCGTCGAGCTCCTCTGCGCCACCCGCGGGGCGACCTGTCACGCCGACCCGTTCCACGCCGCCGCCACGCCGGCGCGCCAGCGCGACAGCCTTCTCGGCCGCCTCCTCGGCCTGATGCCGGGCTCGGGACGCAAGGACGGCCTCACCCGGGAAGCAGGAGGCTGAACAGCCTGCGCAAGTTGCGCTGCCGGGAGCGGTATTCCTTAACATATGCTGTCCATGATCGCCGGCCGAGAACCATTGCGCTCTTTGGACAGGCGATGACGAAACTGCCCCTTACTGCCCTGCTGCTCGGGGCCCTGATCCTGCCCGGGACGGCGCGCGGGGCCGAGCTGGCGATCGTCGGGACCGGCGACGGCATCGAGCTGCTCCAGGCCCTGAGCGCGGTCTTCAACGCGGACCATCCCGACATCGCGACCTCGATCCCGGCGAGCATCGGCTCGGGCGGCGCGGTGGCGGCCGTTGGCGCCGAGCGCAGCGTGCTCGGCCGCATCGCCCGCCCGCTGAGCGAGACCGAGAAGGCCCAGGGCCTCGTCGCGGTGCCGGTCGCCAAGATCCCGTCGGCGTTCTTCGTCCACGGCACGGTGAGCGTGCAGGGCCTGACGGCCGCCCAGATCGCCGGGATCTTCGGCGGCGCGGTCACCAACTGGAAGGAGGTCGGCGGCGACGACCTGCGCATCAAGGTGGTGCGCCGCGAGGAGACGGACAGCACGCTGAGCGTGCTGCGCGCCAGCATGCCGGGCTGGCGCGACCTGGCGCTGACGCCCTATTCCAAGCTCGCCACGACGACGCAGGACGCCGTGGAGACGGTCAAGCGCGTGCCGGGCTCCATCGGCTTCGGGCCCTACTCGGTGGCGCTGGACCAGGGCGCGACCGTGCTGGCGGTCGACGGCCGCCGGCCCTTCGACCCGGACTACCCGAGCGCCATCACCCTTGCGCTCGTCTACAAGGCGTCCACGGTCGACGCGAACGCCCGCGCCTTCGCGGCCTTCGTGACCTCCCCCCGGGCGCAGCAGACCCTGGCCGGCAGGGGTGGCGTGCCCCTGGGGGACTGACCGGCCGTGCTGTCCTTCGCCTCCCTGAGCACCAGGCTCGTCGCCGCGACGCTGGCCACCGCCGCGTTCACGCTGACGTGCCTCGTCGCGCTCGTGGCGGTGAGGGCGGACACGGACCTGCACGACCAGGCCGTCGAGGTGTCGCGCTGGTCGGAGGCGCAGCTCGCCGAGCGGCTCCTGAGCGACGTCAGCCTCGCCCACGCCCGCCTCCAGGTGATGCGGGAGGACGTGAACCGGCGCTTCGGGACGATCGCGCACCGCGCCGACGTCGCGCAGGCCGTCCAGTCCGGGAACACCGTCCTCATCGCCGAGGTGCTCCAGCCGGCCCTGGCGCTCGCCGACATCGACGGCGCCGTCGTGGTCGACACGCAGCTGCGCCCCCTCGGCGCCGGACGCCTCGACGCCGACCTGCTCAAGGTCCAGGCGGCCCTGCGCGAGGTCGCGTTCGCACCCGAGCTCCGCGCCCTCACGGCGAGCCGCAGCACCGTCGCGAGCCCCGGCTTCAGCCTGCTCGCGGACGGAAGCGACGCCCTCGCGCGGGCGCTGGCCGCGCCGCGTCTCGACGGCCTCGTCGACGTCTTCGCCCAGCCCGTCCTCGACGAGTTCTCCGACGTCTCGGCGCTGATCGTCGGCTACCGGCACCTGCGCGCGGAGGAGCCGGCCCTCGTCGAGTTCTCGCGGCTGAGCGACCGCGACGTCGTGGTGCTGCGCGGCGAGCAGGTGCTCTCCGCGGCCGGGCGTCCGCTGGGTCCCCTCGACGGGCTGCTGCGCCCGGGCTCGCCCCTGCTCAGCTTCGGGCATGCCGGCTCGGCCGGCCGCTGCGTGCCCGTCGCGGCGCAGGTGCGCATCTGCGCCGCCGCCCCGCTCGCCGAGCGCGACCGGCTCGCCGCGCAGGTCGTGGGCCTCGGCGGGCGGCACATCCGCGCGCTGCTCGTGACGCTGGCGGCGGCCGCCCTCGGGGCGATCCTGCTGTTCTCCGTCGTCTCGACGGCGGTGTCGCGGCAGATCACGCGGCCGCTGCGGCGCATCACCGACGCCGTGCGGGAGGTCGCCGGGGGGAACTGGCGCATCCCCGTCATCGGCACCGAGCGCCGCGACGAGGTCGGGGCCATCGCCCGCGCGCTGGTCCTGCTCGAGCGCTCCCTCGAGGAGCGCGACCTCCTGCGCGAGGACGTCATCGTCCAGAACACGAAGCTGCTCGGCCAGGAGGGCGCGCTGCGCGACCAGAACGCGCGCTTCGACGCGGCGCTCAACAACATGTCCCAGGGCCTGTGCATGTTCGATCCGGACGGCCGACTCACCATCTGGAACGGGCGCGTCCTCGAGATCTACCGGCTGCCCGCGGCCTCGCTCCGGGTCGGCGCCGACGTCGAGGCGCTGCGCGGGCCGCTCCAGATCCCGCCCGGATGGCGGCTGCCCGACCATCACGCCCGGATCGTGCAGGCGCCCCCCGCCCAGACCCGGGTCCTGCCCGACGGCCGCCGCGTCGAGGTCGTGGCGCGCCCCATCGTCAACGGCGGCTGGGTCGAGACCCACGAGGACGTCACCGAGCGCCACCGCGCGCAGGCCCGCATCGCCCACATGGCGATGTTCGATGCCCTGACGGGGCTCTCCAACCGCGCCTCCTTCAACGAGCGGCTCGCCTCCGCCCTCGCGGGCCGCGCCGAGGACAGCGCCGTCCTCACGGTCCTGTGCCTCGACCTCGACGACTTCAAGCGCGTCAACGACACGCTCGGCCACGCCTGCGGCGACGCGCTCCTGCGCGAGGTCGCGACCCGGCTCCGCGAGGGCCTGGCGCAGGACGCGGTCGCGGCGCGCCTCGGCGGCGACGAGTTCGCGGTCTTCCTGCCCCTCGGCGAGGAGAGGGCGCGCGGGGTGGCGGACGGCATCCTGGCCCGCCTCGTCCAGCCCTACCTCATCGGCGGCAAGGTCGTGACGTCGGCCGCGAGCATCGGCGTCGCCGCGGCCTCGAGCGTCGGCCAGACCGCGGACGACCTCCTGTCGAAGGCCGACCTCGCGCTCTACGACGCGAAGGCGCAGGGCCGGGGCCGCGTCTGCGTGTTCGACCCCGCCATGGAGGCCCGCTTCCAGCACCGGCGCTGGCTCGAGCACGAGCTGCGCGAGGCCCTGCGCACGCAGGCGATCGCGGTGCATTACCAGCCGCTGATCGACCTGCGCACGGACGAGGTCTGCGCCTTCGAGGCCCTTTCGCGATGGACCCATCCCGAGCGCGGCCCGATCTCGCCCGGCGAGTTCATCCCGCTCGCCGAGGAGGTCGGGCTCATCGACACCCTGGGCGAGTACGTCCTGCGCCGGGCCTGCGCCGACGCGGTGGCGTGGCCGAGCCGGGTGCGGGTGGCGGTGAACGTCTCGCCGAACCAGTTCCGGCACGACGGCCTCTGCGGCGTCGTCGCGAGCGCCCTCGCCGATTCGGGCCTGCCCGGGCGGCGCCTGGAGCTCGAGGTGACCGAGTCCGTCGTGCTCGCCGACGACAGCGGCGTCTTCGACAAGCTCCACGAGCTGCGCGGGCTCGGCATCCGCTTCTCCATGGACGATTTCGGGACCGGCTACTCCTCGCTCAGCTCCCTGCGCTCGTTCCCGTTCGACAAGATCAAGCTCGACCGCTCGTTCCTGCAGGATTCCCTGACCCGGAGCGAGTGCGCCACGATCGTGCGCATCGTCGGGGATCTCGGCGGCAGCCTGCGCATGACCACGACCGCCGAGGGCGTCGAGACCCTCGAGCAGCTCGAGTTCCTGCGCGCCCACGGCTTCTCGGAGGCGCAGGGCTTCCTGTTCGGGCGGGCGATGCCCGCCGACGAGGCCCTGGCGCTGATCGCGCGCTGGCGCACGCCGCGCGCGGCCTGAGCGGCCTGAGCGGCCTGAGCGTCCCGCACGATCCGGCTCCCCGAGCAGGATTCGAACCTGCGGCAAGGCGACGAACACTCGCCTCCTCTACCAGCTGGAGCGATCGGGGAACGGCCGGGGCGCCTCGCTGAGGCGATCGGCGGCCGGCTTGTCGAATGGCGGGGCCCGGGCGGCGCGGGCCCGTCCCGGGCGCCGTGGCCGGACGGCCGCGCCCGGCGCGGCCCCGGCCGGTGGAACGGACCGGTGGAGCTTGGCGTTATCGGCGCATTCCCGCTCCCGGAACCGGAGTCGCGATGCGCATCCGCCCCCTGCTGCTGGCCCTGCTCCTCATCGTCGGCCTCGGCGGTCTCGCCGGCGCCTCGCCCCTGATGCCGCGCGCCGCCGTCACCATCGCGCTCGACCAGCCCTCGGCCGTCGAGACCGTGCGCTGGCGCCGCCACCGCCACTGGCACCGGCGGCACTGGCACCGCCGCCACTGGCATCACCGGCGCCACTGGCACCGGCGGGGCCACGTCCGCCGCCACATGCGCCCGCACCGGTCGCGCGCCCTTCGCTTCAGCCGCGTCTCCGCGCCCGTGCGGGCCTCGAGCCCCTGGATCGAGCCGCGCCAGGCGGGGCGCTAGCCCGGCGTGACGGACCGGCCGACGCCTCCCGAGCCCACCGGTCCGCACCGGGACTGGCTCGATCTCGGTCCCGCCCGCGAGCGGGCGCCGGCCGCGCAGGGCGCGCCGCGGCCCGGGATCGGCGCGCGCCTCGGGGGCGGGCTGCGCGCCGCG
>NZ_QOWC01000007.1 GCF_003574465.1 Methylobacterium crusticola | reverse complement strand
CCGGCGCCCCCGAACAGGACGTCGTTGCCGGAGTTGCCGTACAGGGCGTCGTTGCCCTCGTCACCGTACAGGGAGTCGTTGCCGCTCCCGCCGCTGATGTAATCGCTGCCGCTGCCGCCGCCGAGAAGGTCGTCGTCCTCCTCGCCGAAGACCTGATCGTCACCGGCGCCTCCGGAGAGGACATCGTTGCCGAACCAGCCCCGTACCTGATCGTTACCCTGGCCCCCGTCCACGCGATCGTTGCCGAGGTCGCCAAAGAGCACGTCGTCGCCGGCGCCGCCGTCGATCGTGTCGTCCCCGCCGAGTCCGCGCAGCAATTCGCCCGCCGCGCTCCCCGTGACACTGTTGTTCTGCTCATTCACCTGAGTGACGCTCAGGCGTTCCTGATCGAGCAGGAACTGACCGACCTCGGCCTGATCGGTGAAGCGCCGCCCAGTGCCGGCGACCACCTGTCCCTGTGCGTTCCGGACCACATCCTGATCGTCCGCCAGGGTGAGGAGCGTCGACGCGTTCGCGCCCGTGGCGAGCAGGGGCACGATCTGGTTCGAGTGCCCGTTACCGAACCACTTGTACTCTGGTACGCCGTCGCCGTTCCGGTCCGGCTGTACCGGCTGGTAGGGGATTGTCGCCCCTTCCGGCCCGAACAACAGATGGTCGTGGTCGGCCGTCACGATGATCAGAGTGTCATCCAACGTCGCCCGGCTGTCGGGTGAGTTTACCCAGTCGACCACGGACTTCACCGCATCGTTGAAGTCGACGTACTCCTCGATCATCCGGCCGAAATTGTTGCCGTGCATGGCACGGTCGACCGCGCCGCCCTCGATCGAGACGTAGAGACCGTCGGGATCGGTATTGAGCCTGTTGAGCGCGGCGAGGGACAGTTCCGACAGGGTCGGCGAGCTGTTCAGGCGCGGCACGCTGAACGGGATCTCGGTCGCCCCGGCGGGTGCCGCGCCCGACCGGTAGTAGTTGGTGCCCGTGAACGCCTGAGGGACCATCGCGAGCCGCTCGCTCGTCGGAGTCCCCGTCGCCGCGGCCTGAATGGCCGCGCGATCCTGCAGCAGCGTCCAGCTCTGGCCGTCGTCCGAGCGGAACGTGTCGTTCTTCAGCGCCCCCCAGAGATCCGAACCGATCCACTGGTAGTTCGACGTCGTGGTCCGCTGGCCGTCGTCGTTGTAGTCCGGGTTGCCCGTCCCGGCGATCACGTCGAGGATGCCGTGCTCGAACATCTCCTGGGCGATCTGGTTGGCGTTCGCGCGCGCGACGTTGTGCGCGCCGCCGGTCGCGGCGGGCGTCGCATCACTGAACTGCACCGTCGAGACCACGCCCGTCGCCTTGCCGAGGGACTTGGCGACCTCGGCCAAGGTGGTCTCGGTCAGGCCGCTGCCGTCGACGTTGACGGCGTTGTTGTAGCTCTTCTCGCCGTTGGTGAGTGTGCTGGCGGTATTGGCCGAGTCCGGCGCAGTGGCGCGGTTCCACTCGTAACCGTCGAACGCTCTCTGGTAGCCGGCGCTGTTGGTGCCCGCCACGGGGTCGGCGTCGTAGTTCCTGGCCGGGTCGTAGACGGTGTTCGGGTCCTGGACGAGGCCGGCGAGACCAGCCACCGGCGTGGTCCGCGTCGACAGCGGGTAGACGGATTGCGCGGTCGCCAGGAAGCCAGGCCCGTCCGCGACGAGACCCTGGGCGCCGCCCGACCCGCGGCGGGGATCGTTGGCGGCCAGGCCGTTCAGGTAGAGCCGGGTTGCCTCGAGGGTGTTTGCCCCGGCACCGTCCGCGATCATGACGATGACGTTCTTGATCGGGCTCGCCGTGCCCGCGGCGGAAACGCCTTGAACCATGGGTTGTGCCTCCCAGCTTCGACCGCAGCGCGACCCGCCGTCGCCGGAAGACGGACGGGAAACTGCGCAGCAACACTCTCTCGGCCGGGAGCGAAGACGGTTTGATGACGGAGCAATGACAGGGGTTGTCTTGTCGACTGCCAATACCAGATGGCTCGCATCATATTCATATGAGATAAATCTGAGATTACCGACAGATTAGATGTAGATCATGGATTATAATACCTGTCCTTGCCCGCAGGCACGCAAATCGACGGTGCGGTCGCTTCAGCGCGGCGACTGTAGCTGCTCCTCAAAGACCGGACAGGCTCTCCTGAGTTGATCGGGCGATGAACTCGCGCGGGACGCGGCAACCCGAAGCGCCGCGGGGGTGAAGCCCGTCGTAGTGGGCCAGCCGAAACGGACGCTGGCGCAAGCGCTTCGGGCATCCGGGATCGGCCAGTCAGCGCGTGAGCGTCCGCCAGCAGGATCCGATCAGGGGCAATCCCGCCTGCAACGGGGCCGCGGGCTTGTAGCCCGCGCACGCGCCCGCTGCCTTCACGGATTCCCCGCAGGCCGCGGTCGCCTCAGCAGGGCCAGCGGCACGAGCGAGAGCAGCGTCAGCCCGGCAGTCAGCCACCAAGCGCGTTCGTACGCGGCCAGCTTTCCGAGCGGCGTCTCGGGGGCGCCGAGGACGGCGACGAACAGTGCGACCCCGAGCGCGAGCGCCGTCTGCCGGATCATGTTGAGGATGCCGGAGCCCGTCGCCAGCGAGGAGGCCGGCAGGGCAGCCGTGCCGGCCCCCATGAGGGTCGGGAAGGTGAGCCCGACACCGACGCCGAGGAACACCATGCCGGTGATCGCGACCGGCATGCTCGGTTCGAGACCAGGCACGACCGCCCACCAGACCATCCCGGCCGAGAACAGGCCGGTCCCGAGCGCCACCACGGATGCAGGGCCGATGCGCGCGATCAGGCGCCCCGCGAGGAGAAGCGACGTCACAGGCACGAGGAACGGGCCAGGCGCGATCGCGAGCCCGGCCTTGAGCCCGGACCAGCCCCAGCCGTCCTGCAGCCACAACGCGATCGACAGCAGCATGGCGCCGAACGCCACGGAATACGGCGCGAGGATCAGCGCCGCGCCCGTGAACGGCCGGATGCGGAACAGCGACGGGTCGATGAAGGGGTTCTTGGCCCGCAGGCAATCGACGACGAAGAGCGCGAGCAACAGCGCCGCGGCCCCGATCGCGAACGCGGTCCTGCCCGATGCCCAGCCCCAATCGGCCGTTTTCATGATCCCGTAGGTCAAGGCCCCGACGCCGAGCGTGATGAGGATCGCCCCCCACGCGTCGGGTCTGCGGATCGCGTGGCCGGGGATGCGGGGAAGCTTCCAGAGCCCGACCGCGAGCGCCACCATGCCGATCGGTACGTTGACGAGGAAGATCCAGCGCCAGCTCCAGGCGACGAGGAACCCTCCGACGACCGGCCCGAGCGCGGCCGCAAAGCCCCCGATGGCGGTCCAGGTCCGGACGGCATGGCCGCGCTGATCGGGCGGAAACGTCGCCAGGAGGAGGCCGAGGGAGGTGGGCGTCATCAGCGCCGCGCCGGCGGCCTGGATCACCCGGAATGCGACCAACATCTCGACGCTCGTGGCCGCGGCACAGGCGGCCGACGCCGCCGTGAACAGCGCCACCCCGACCAGGAAGCTGACGTCGCGTCGGTAGCGCTCGGCGAGCCGACCGAAGAAGACGAGGAGCGCCGCGTAGACGATGGCGTACCCGTTCAGGATCCAGGACAGACCCTCGAGACCGGCATCGACGAAATCCCGGCCGATATCGGGTAGCGCGACATTGACGATGAACAGGTCGAGATTGGCCAGCACGATGCCGACGCAGACGATGGCGAGCACCTGGTTCGGGCGGACCGGCCGCGTCGCCGCATCGGTCCTGGCCTTGGGCAGACCGGCCTCGCGCGCGCCGGGATTCGGACCTGGCGAAGGAGCGGCAAGTTGGCGAACGATCACGGCGAGCCTCCAATCTGATACGTAACATGGTACGTTTCATTAATGCCGCGGCTCCGCGCCTTGTCAGCCCGGGCGCGGAACCTGCTCGACCAGCGTAGCCAGCGAGGTGCGCCGCAGAACCTCGGCAACCGCGTCGTCGGCCGCGCTGAACAGCGGCGGCAGCAGGTCCGTCATCGCCTTCTGCACCGGGCAGCGCGGATTTTGCCGCTCGCGCATGGCGAACATCGCCCCATCCGGCTCGACGGCGCGGTAGACATCTTCCAGCGTGATGTCGGCAGGGGCCAGCAAAAGCTCGACGCCCCCGTGTCGGCCCGACCGCAATCTGACCAAGCCCTGGCGCTCCAGCAGCTTGAGAAGACGCCGAACCACGACCGGGTTGGTGTTCAGGCTGGTCGCGAGCAGGTCCGAGTTGGCGCCTGCGCTGCCACGCCAGGCGATCACGCAGAGCGCCTGGACGGCACTTGCCAGGAGACTGTTAGCGGCCATAAATGTAACATTCTCAGTTCTGTTTCATTCTGTCAAGCGCCGGCTGCTTTTCCCGGATGCTGGCTGACGCGGGCGTCCCGTCGGCTCGCCACCCCGAGCGCGACCGGCGCGGCATTTGTATGAGAACCGACCGGACATCTGACACTTTCGCGGATCGCTCAAGCTCACGCCCTCGACGCTTGCCCGCAGGACAGGAGCCCGCGTCAGAAAACCGTGCCAGGAAAACATCGGTCCGAAAAACGTTGTACGGGATTATTCTGGCATATGTTTCGGCGACCCTCGGGCAGATCGGATCCACGCCGGCGCAAGTCTCGTACCGGCAGGCGTAAGCCGCGGTCGCGCCGCGGCGGCTCCGCTCGCTCAGAACGAGGTCGCCGCAACCCGGGTCCCGGAACGCGGTCCACGCAGGCTAGCCCCCGTCGGCGTCGTCCACGCGGGCCGCGGAGCATTGTCTCGCGGCAAGGCGAGCGAGCGATGCGGTTTCAGTGCCATTCCGGCGCACGCTGATTGACATGCTGCTGGAACTCGACCGGTCATTGGCAGCGCTCGGGCGGGCGGAGCGGCGTGAGCGTGAGCGGCCCTACCCCGTGGATCGTGGCAGCGAGGCCCGTGAGGCGACGCCAGCACCTGCAACGCAGCAAAGAAACGGCCCGCTGCTCGATGGCCCATGGGGCCATATCCGAAACGACCATGAGCCCGGAACTTTCCGTTTGTCGTATCCTTGATATTTCGGACGCAACCGGACCGAAGGAATTTAACATGCCGCAAATGTTCGACTGGATTTTCTACGCCATCATGATCCCGTTCCCGGCTTTCCTGCTCTGGGATTGGCTCAAGAACCGATGAGCATTTGGGGTTCGGGTAGAACCGTACCGGGCCCACGAGCGACCGAGAACTGGCAGGAGGGGCACGTCGCCGGCGGCATCCCGTAGCGGATCGGGTCTCCACCATGCTCCGCCTGGCGCGCCGCTGCTGACTTGGCGACGAGCCTTCGCGGCGAGCCTTCGCGACGAGCCGAGCGGCCGCCACTGCACCGTCCATCCCCTCGTGCCGGCGCTGCCTGGCCCGCAAGCCGAGGCGTCAAGGCACCACGGCACCCGCCGGCTAGGGCGGGGCGCGCCGCCACGTCCCCGACGCCGCGCGGCGGGCGATCATGCCCGACGCGGTCCCGCCCGGTGCCGCCTTCCTGGAACTGGAGCTTGCGGCCCGCTTCGGTTGCAGCCAGAGCCCGGTCCGCGAGGCGCTGCCGCGGCAGGAAGAGGGGCTGGTGCAGCGTTCGGACCACCGCGGCGCCCGCGCCCCGGAGACGAGCCACGACGAGGCGGCGGAAGATGCTGCGGCGACGGCGCGATCTGGCGTGCCGGGGCGCGGCGCGCTTCTCGCTCAGCCGGCTGACCCGGTCGACGCCCTCGTCCCCGACTTGCGCCGGCACCTCGACGCCATGGAAGCGGCGGCCGAGGCCGGGGATCCCTGCGCCCTCGCGCAGATCGGCCGGGAGTTCCACCGGCGGCGGTTCACCGCGGCGCGCCTGCCGAGCCTGGAGCCGCTGCCCCCACGCTGGCTCACCCACGTCCACCGCAAAGCCGGCGATGTCCCGGCCGGGCGGGTGAGGTGTCGGGAGCGCTATGCGGAGACCAGGACGATGGAGAGGGTCGGGCGTTGCGATGATCCCACCCCGGCGCGCCAGGGCAGACGACCCGAGCAGCAGACGGCCGCCCGCTGGTCGGGAACCGGGCGAGAAGCTGGCCACACCGATCGCTCCGGCCGTGAACATTACGGTCGATGTTCTCGTCAGGTCGTTGATATGCTCGCTTCGATCGGCATGCGGCCGCGGAGCGTGCCACCGGCAGACCTGGAACGAGGAATGCAACAGGAACGCCGTCGGGCGGCACGCATCGCCGCGCGTGCAGCAGGGTTTCTCCGGCAGCGGGCGCGGGGTTTGTCGGGCGTCGGCCTGGCTCTGGGGACCTTACTCTTCGCGGCGGCTTTGACCCCGACCCTCGTTCCGCGCACGTCGCTCACTCAGGGTGCACTGGCGGGCGCCTGCTTCGCTGCCGGTTACGGCCTCGGCGTCGCGTGGCGATGGCTCTGGGCCTATCTGGAACTGCCGGAGCCGGCGGAACGCGCGCGCCGCATCGCGAACGGTCTCGTCGCCACCTCGTGTCTGTCCATCGCCGTGATCTTCCTGTGGCGCGCAGCGGAGTGGCAGAACTCGATCCGCGCCGTGATGGCGATGGAGCCCGTCACGAGCGCGCACCCCTTCCAGGTCTGCGCGGTCGCCCTGGTGACCTTCGCCACGCTCCTCGCGCTCGCGCGGCTGTTCGGGCTTGCTGCGGGCTTCATGGCCGGCCGCGCGGGCCGGTTCGTTCCGCGGCGGATTGCGACGATGGTCGGCGTCTCCGTCGCGGTGGTGCTGTTCTGGTCGGTCGCGAACGGTGTCTTCTTCCGCGCGGCCTTCCACTTGCTCGATGCCTCGTTCCGCGAACGCGACGCGCTCCTCGAGCCCGAGCGCCCTCAGCCCGTCGAACCGGCGCGGGCGGGCGGTCCGGGATCGCTGGTCAGATGGGGCGAACTCGGGCGTGCCGGGCGCGAGTTCGTGGCATCGGGTCCCAGGGCGGCGGAGATCGGCGCTCTCACGGCGCGCCCGGCGGCCGAGCCGATCCGCGTCTACGTCGGCCTGCGCGCGGCCGACACGGCGCAGGAGCGGGCGCGGCTCGCCGTGGCGGAGCTCAAACGCGTCGGCGCCTTCGACCGGTCGATCCTCGTGGTGATCACACCGACGGGCACAGGCTGGATTGATCCATCGGCGATGAACGCGGTCGAGTACCTGCACCACGGCGACGTCGCCAGCGTTGCCTTGCAGTATTCCTACCTGTCGAGCCCGCTGTCGCTGCTCGTTCAGCCGGAATACGGCTCGGACGCCGCGCGCGCCCTCTTTGCCGAGGTCTACGGTTACTGGACCACGCTGCCGAGGGAGCGCCGCCCGAGGCTCTACCTGCACGGGCTGAGCCTGGGGGCGATGCACTCCGAGAGCTCGGTCGAGCTGTTCGAGATGATCGGCGATCCGATCAACGGCGCGCTGTGGAGCGGCCCTCCCTTCGGCAGCCGCTTCTGGCGTCTGGTGACCGATGGCCGCAATCCCGGCTCGCCGGCCTGGCTCCCGGAGTTCCGGGACGGCCGCTTCGTGCGGTTCATGAACCAGGACGGCGCGCGCGAGCCCGCGGACGCGCCCTGGGGGCCGATGCGGATCGTCTACCTGCAATACGCCAGCGACGCGGTCACCTTCTTTGATTATCGCGACTCCTACCGTTCGCCGGCCTGGCTGCAAGCGCCGCGCGGGCCGGACGTCTCGCCCCAGCTGCACTGGTACCCGCTGGTGACGGCGCTTCAGCTGGCGCTCGACATGGCGATGGCGACGAAGCCCCCGATGGGCTACGGCCACGTCTACGCTCCACAGCATTACGTCGACGCCTGGGCTGCCGTCACCGACGTGCGCGACTGGTCGCAGGAGGCGCTCGCGACCCTGAAACGGCATCTGGCGAAGACCGCCGGCCCCGCTTTGGAGGACGACGGCAGCGACGAGGGCGCCTACCGCAACCGGGGCGGCTGACCGATGGATGACAGGCCCCGAGCCGCTGCGATCGAACCGCGATAACCCGGAAGCCCACCGGTCGCGCGTCCCGGCGCTGACGCGCTCCGCCCATCTACCCGGGCACCACACGACCCGAGACGACGCGGTGCCTGTCGCTCGCCGTGCAGCGGTGGCCGGGCAGGTCTTCGCCGCAGTGCCGTCGCGCCTCGTTGCGATGCCCCCGGCCCGTCGCCCGGAGCAGGCTTGAGAACGAGCCGACCGCCCCGCCGAGGACGATCACCGCCGCGAGAGCCGCGAGGGCGCCCACCACGCTGACCATCACGATGTCGAGGTAGCTCTCGGCATGCGTCGAGCCGCAGACGGCCAGGAGCGTGACGACGGCGCCGTTGTGCGGCAGGCTGTCGAGCGTCCCCGCACCGATCACCGCGACGCGGTGCAGGAGACCCGGATCGATCCCGTGCTCGCCGGCGAGCCGCAGATAGGTCGGCCCGAGGGCATCGAGCGCGATGGTCAGGCCGCCCGAGGCCGATCCCGTGAGTGCGGAGAGGATGTTCGTGGCGACGGCCAGGGAGACCAGAGGGCCGCCCTCGATCCCGATCACCCAGTCCCGGACCAGCGCGAAGGCCGGCAGGGCCGCGATGACGGCGCCGAAGCCGACGAGGCTGGCGACGCTGAAGGCCGGCAGCACGGCGGCGTTCGCGCCGGCATCCATGCTCTCGCGCAGGGCCGGCAGGCGGCGCCCGTTCACCACGACGAGCACGAGGATCGCCGCCGCCAGTGCCACGGCCACCGACCAGACGCCTGCAACGGCGGCGAGCGAGGTCCCGCCCCAGCGCGGCTCCGCCAGGAACCGGGTGTCCATCCGCGGCAGGACCACGAACGACATCAGCAGGTTCACCGCGATCACGACCACCAGCGGGAGGATCGCGAGCCGGAAAGGCAGGGCCATCGGCGCACGCACCCCGCCGTGAACCTCGGGCGGGTCGAACGCGCAGGCCGTGGCCGCCCGCTCCCGCAGGAGAGAGTGCCGTTGCGCCTCGGCCGGACGCGGCGTCTCGTCGCCAAAACCCTCGTTCCGCCGCCGCGCCGCACCCGTGGCGCGTGCCAGCCACCACAATCCAAAGCCCAGCATGACGGCCGATGCCAGGATCCCGAGGCCTGGTGCCGCAAAGGGCGTCGTGCCGAAGAACGGCATCGGGATGGCGTTCTGGATCGCCGGCGTGCCCGGCATCGCCGACATGGTGAAGGTGGAGGTCCCGAGTGCGATCGTCGCCGGCATGAGACGCCGCGGGATGGCGGCGGCCCGGAAGAGCGCCTCCGCCATCGGCGCGAGCACGAAGAAGGCGACGAACAGGCTGACGCCGCCGTAGGTGACGACGGCCCCCGCCAGCACGACGGCCAGGACGGCCCGCCCGGTGCCGAGGCGTTCCGTCAACCAGTCGGCGATGGCCGTCACCGAGCCGCTGTCCTCCATCAGCTTGCCGAACAGCGCCCCCAGGAGGAACAACGGGAAGAACTGCGCCAGGAAGTGGGAGGCGCTGCCCATGAAGGTCTGCGTCCAGTGGGCGAGGAGCGGCTCCCCGGCGAACCCTGCGGCCAGCAGGGCCGCCAGGGGCGCGAGCAGCAGGACGCTCCACCCGCGGAAGGCCAGCCAGACCAGCAGCGCGAGGGCGACGAGGATGCCGAGCAGCCCCATTCCTCACGCACCTTCCAGCAGGTGGTCGATGTCGAGCGTCGAGCTCTCGCCGAGTTCGCGCCCTCGCTCGGCCAGGAAGGCGTCGGCGGCGCGGCGCCCTTCCTCGCGCAGCAAGGCGAGGAAGGCCTCCTCGGCGTTGAGCTTCGAGGAGGCGCCGAACTCCGTCAGGCGATCGCTGCGGACGAGGTGGATGCGCATGCGCGCCCAGTGCGCCGTCTCTGCGCCGCCCGGGTCGGCGACTTGGCGCAGGAGCGCGATCATCCGCAACTCCTTCAACAGCACCGCATTGAACGACACTTCGTTCAGCCGGTTGAGGATGTCCCGCGCGGTTCGGGGCAGTTCCGGCCGCTCGACCGGGTTGATCGCCACGAGGATGATGTCGTCCGCCGTGCATTCCCTCACCAGCGGCGTGATGGTCGGGTTGCCCGCGTACCCGCCATCCCAGTAGGCCTCGCCGTCGATCTCCACGGCCTGGAACATGGTGGGCAGGCAGGCCGAGGCCAGCAGGACATCCGGGGAGAGCTCCGCGTTGCGAAACACGCGCGGGCGCCCGGTCCGGACATTGGTGGCGGTGATGAACAGCTTGATCGGCGAGCCCGCCAGGCGGCCGAAATCCACCGTCTCGGCCAGGACCTGGGCCAGGGGGTTCGCCGCTCCCGCCCCGAGATCGTAGGGCGAGAACACGCGCGCCATCATGTCCAGGGCGAGGTAGGCCGGCGAGTGATCGAGGGTCCAGCGGCCGAGGATGATGTCGAGGGGGCTGCGCTGCAGGGGGCTCAGGGCGGCAGCCTCGGAGACGCGCTTCCAGAAGAGGGCGAGCGCCTCGCGGGCGCCCGGCCGCCCGCCCCGGGCAAAGCCGTCCGCCATCACGGCGGCGTTCATCGCGCCAGCCGAGGTGCCGGAGATGCCCTCGATCTCGATCCAGGGCTCCTCCAGCAGGCGGTCGAGCACGCCCCAGGTGAAGGCTCCGTGCGACCCGCCGCCCTGCAGCGCCAGGTCGACGATCAGCGGTGGACGCTGTTCGATGCTCCAGCTCATCTCGGCCACTCCAGAGCGCTGCGAGGACGGCACTCGTCGGTGCCCCGCCAAGCTTCGAACGCTTTGGTCCGAGGCCCGAAAACCTGCAGCGCCATCGGCATCAAGAGTTCATCGGTTTCTTGAGCGCTGTCGAGCACGAAGTTCCCGCCGGCAAGACCTTCCGGGTCATCCTCGACGACTACGCCGCTCACGAGCGCCTGACGATGCGGGTGGGCCGCCGACCCCGACACGATCATCGCCGCACTCGGACGCGGGCACCAGGTGCCGGATCACTCGGGATAGGTCTCGCCGCCGTCCGGCGTCGCCTTGTGGAAGAGGATGAACGCCAGAGGGTTGCCGGGCTCGGTCATCGCGTCGCTACGCTGGCCCGTGACTTCCCCGGCCACGCTACTTGTATATTCCGCAACCACTTCGCCGAAACTGTTGCGCTGGATGGCCACTTTCTGGCCGGCCACGACCTTGTCGTTGAGCTTGACCAGATGCTCGACCAGTCCTCCCTGGGTTGCAAGGATCGGGAGCGCGCTGTTGCCGATGAAGACACCCACGTCCTTCCCTGTGCGCCCCAGTGGCCCGGCCAGGATGCCGTGAAGCTTGAGGACGTTCATCGTGCCTTCCACGAACAGGGAGATCATCTCGAGGTTCAGGACGCGCGCAGGCCCGATCTCCGGCGTGAAAGCCGGGATGCCCGCGTCGACGAACGCATTGTGCAGGACACCGGGATAGACATGGTTGTCGAAGATCTGGCCGACGGGGTAGAGCTCCGCCATCGCCCTGATCTCGGGCACATCCATGCCCGCGATCGTGAAGGCGGTGACATCGAACCCGGTTGTTCCAGTATGGAAGTCGATCGCGAAGTCGGCGTTCGGCCGCAGCAGGCGATCGAACAGAAGCCCCGCGTGTCGGCCGGGTGCGGTGACGCCGTTCTCGTTCCCGGGCCACTCCCGATTCATGTCGATCAGATCGATGCCTCTGCCCTGGTTGGGCCATCTGCGCTGCATGCTCTCCAGGGCCGGGCGGGATACGTCCGTGACCGCCATCACCGTGCCGGACATCTGCGCCGGGTCGAGCTGGCTCATCACGGTCTGCACCGTGTGCACGGAACTCATCTCGTCGCCATGCACGCCACTGGTCAGGACGCCGCGCCTGCCCGGCCTTGCTCCCTTGGCGACCGTGACAGACACATGCCAGTGCTGTCCGCTCGCCATCTCGACGCCCTGAAAATACAGAAGGTGCTTGCGCCCGGGCTCGAGGTCGTTGACGTCGAGCGCGCTGACGACCCGTTTCCCTTGAATTGTATCGCCGGTATAGACCGTTCCTGATGCCGGCCCGGCAGGACTTGTCGTTGCACCTTGAGCATCGGCAATCCCCGCGGCGAGGACAGCCGATGTGCCAGCCGTTGCAATCGATGCGATCAAGAAGTCGCGGCGATCGAGGCGTTCGTCCGACCCGTTCGACATCACGCAGGTCCTCACGTGTGAACCTCGAGAGCTTGCGATGGTGCCGGGTCGTTCAGCAAGCTCCGCAGAGGGCGCGAGCGCGTCCCCGGGGTTTAGATCGTGGCGAGCCGGGACGGCGGCGGGACGAGGATGCGGCACCATGACGACGATGCGCGACCCCGCGGGGCCGACGAGCGCCGCGGGCGCCCTCTGCGCCCTGATCCTGGTGGCCGGGGCGCTGTCCCTCGCCCGGTCGGTGTTCGCGCCGGTCGCCTTCGCGCTCCTCGTCATCGCCGTCATGTGGCCCGTCCAGAGCCGGCTCCAGGCGGTGATCCCGAAGGCCCTGGCGGCGGCGACCAGCATCATCCTGGCGACGGCGGTGATCGCCGGCTTCGGGTACCTGGTCGTCTGGGCGTTCAGCCGGGTCATCCGGTCCGCGCTCAACGACCCGGCCCGTCTCCAGGCCTTCTACGTCCGGACGGCGGAGTGGCTGGAGACGCACGGCATCGTGCTCGCCGGGCTCTGGGCCGAGCACTTCGACGCCCGCTGGCTCCTGCGCCTGCTGCCCGAGATCCTGAACCGGGTCAACGGCGCGGCGACCTTCCTGTTCGTCGTGGTGATCTACGTCGTCCTGGGCCTGCTCGAGGTCGACGACGCGGCCCGGAAGCTTCGCGCCGCGCCCGGGCGTGAGTTCGGGCGGGTCCTGCTCGCGGGAAGCGCCGCCACGGCGGCGAAGCTGCGCCGGTTCATGCTCGTGCGGACCCTGATGAGCCTCATGACGGGCGTGCTCGTGTGGGCGTTCGTCGCCCTGGCGGGGCTCGAGCTCGCCCTCGAATGGGGCGTGATCGCCTTCGTGCTGAACTACGTCCCGGTGATCGGGCCGCTCGTCGCGACCGTCTTCCCCACCCTGTTCGCCCTGGCCCAGTTCGCCTCCTGGCAGACGGCCCTCACCGTCTTCGCCTGCCTGAACCTCATCCAGTTCCTCGTCGGCAGCTACCTGGAGCCCCGGGTGGCCGGAAGCGCGCTCGCGATCTCGCCGTTCCTCGTCCTGTTCGCGGTGTTCTTCTGGAGCTTCCTGTGGGGGATTGCCGGCGCCTTCATCGGCGTGCCGATCGTGATCGCGGTGCTGACGCTGTGCGAGCAGCACCCGTCCGGCCGTTGGCTCGCGGACCTGCTCGGGTCCCCTGACGACGGAAAGGGTTGACCGCTCGCCCCGCGATTCCGGCAGCGGATCACCGGGGGGCCTTGCCGGACGAGCCCATGCAGGAGGAGGCGGCTCGCCGGCCCGGGATCCGGTTCGGCTGCCCGCAGACCCGTGTCACAGGGTCCGACCTCGCTCGGCCAGTCCGGCAAGCTGCCCGCTCGGACAGGGTCGGGTACATCTCGCGCTTGAGCCAAGCCCTCGCCATGCTGGCTTGCGTGCCTCCTGATCGCGCAGGCCTGATCGCTCGGCCGGTTCGCCAGCCGTTCATCGACAGCCGGACGCGGCGCCGGCTCGACCGCGCTCGGAGGCCGACGACGCCCCTGCCCTTCCAGCCCGCCGGCGAATGGGCCACGGCGGCCCGTGCGCAGGGCTCCCCTGCGACGCTGGGGCTTGTGGAGAGAGGCCGGCCGCAGGCAACCGCCACGCGGGCCGCAGGTTGTCCGCGAAGCTCGTCGGTCGGTCGGCACACGCGTCCGGCAGGGTCCCGCCGCCAGCGGAGGGACGACCTTGCAGAAGCCCGACGAGACCGAGCCGACCCGGCCCGACCTGGAGGTGCTCTTCGCCGCGGTCGAGGCCTCCGGCGAGGCCATCCTCATCACCTCGGCCGAGCTCGACGAGCCAGGACCCCGCATAGAGTACGCCAACCCGGCCTTCACCCGCATGGCCGGGTACGCGGCGAGCGAGATCCTCGGCCGCACGCCGCGCCTGCTCCAGGGTCCCGGAACGGACCGCGCCGTGCTCGACCGCATGCGCAGGTCCCTCGAGGCCGGCGAGCCGTTCCAGGGCGAGGCGATGAACTACCGCAAGGACGGCTCGACCTACGTGGTCGAGTGGCTGATCACCCCCGTGCGCGATGCCCAGGGCCGCACCGTGCGCTGGATCTCGGCGCAGCGCGACGTCACCGAGCGGCGCGCGGCGGAGGACCGCCAGAGCCTGCTGGTGCGCGAGCTCCACCACCGCGTGAAGAACACGCTCGCCACCGTGCAGGCGGTGCTCAACGCGACCGTGCGCTCGTCGCCCTCGGTCGCGGACTTCGCCCGGGCTTTCTCGGGCCGGATCGCGTCCTTTGCCAGGACGCACGCGCTGATCACCGACGACGTCGCCCAGTCCGTCTCGTTCGAGGGGCTGCTGCGGGCGGAACTCGACCCTTACGACGAGCATGGCCGCATCCGGCTGGCGGGGCCCGCCGTCGCGCTGCCCTCCGGGCTCGCGGTGCCGGTCGGCATGGCGCTGCACGAACTGACCACGAACGCCCTGCGCCACGGAGCTCTGGCCGAACCGGACGGACGGCTGGAGGTCGCCTGGCAGGTGGAGGACGGACCGACGGGGCGAGCGCTGCGGTGGGACTGGAGCGAGCATGACGGGCCGCCCGTCGCACCCCCGACCCGCCAGGGGTTCGGCTCGCGGCTGCTCAGCAAGGTCTTGGCCGCTCAGGCCGAGGCGGAGGTCGACGTCGCCTTCGAGGCCGATGGCCTGAGAGTCTCCGTCCGCCTTCCGCTGCCGGCTCCGGGCCCCCTCGGCCCGGCCGCAACACCCTGAGCGCGCGCGCCCACGGACCCGCGGCCGCCTTCGCGGGGCCGCTCCGGAATGGCGACGGACACCAGGACTGCGTCCGTGCTATCGACCCTGCGCTAACCTGCCACCAGCACGAGCGGACCGCCTCCAGCGTGACGAAGACTTTCGGCCTGAACCGCTCGCTCGGCGGCGCCATCGCGATCATCGCCCTGGTGGCGGTGCTGGGCAGCGCAGCCGTGCTGACGACCCAGGGCCAGCTCCAGGCCGCCATCGACGCGCGCGGCCGCTCGAACCTCGTCCTCCGATCGCTGTACTCGCTCCGAATCGCCATGCTGAACCAGGAGACCGGCCTGCGCGGCTACCTCCTGACCGGACGCCCGGACAGCCTGGAGCCTTACCGTCAGGGCATGCCGATGCTCGACGACGCCCTCGGGCGCTTGCATGCCCTGATCGGCGGCGATGCCGTACGCTCGGGTTGGCTCGCCGAGGCCGAGAAGGCGGCGCGCTCCTGGCAGGACGAGGTGGCCGAGGCCGTCATCCGCGGCATGTCCGACGCGGCCAGCCGCCCGGAAGCGGCCAGGATCGAGAGCGACGGGACCGGCAAGGCCTACTTCGACACCTTCCGGGCCCGGCTCGACGCCATTCAGACCGAGGAGGAGCGCCTGCGCGAGATGCAGGGGGAGCACCTCGCGCGGGCGCAGCGCATCGCCGCCATCGTGTCGTGGGTCAGCACCCTGCTCACCCTCCTGATCTGCGCCAGCATCGGCGCGGCCATCCACCGCAAGGTCGTCGGACCCCTGACCCGGCTCGCGGAGGCGATGCGCCGGCTCTCCCGACGCGATCTCACGGCCGACGTGCCGGCGACGCACCAGCACGACGAGGTCGGCGCGATGGCGCGGGCCGTGCAGGTCTTCAAGGACGGGTTGATCGAGCTCGACCGGACCTCGCTGCTGCGCGCCACCGCCGACACGCTGCCGGCCATGGTCGGCTACATCGATGCGCGCCGGCGCGTCGGCTTCCTGAACGGCGAGTTCGAGCGCTGGTTCGACCTTGAGGCCGAGGACATCTCCCTCGTGGACGGCCGGCCTCTCGCGCAGGTGTTCGCGGCCGACCCCTTCCCGGGCATTGGCCGGGAGCTGGACGAAGCCTTCGCCGGCACCGAGGTGCGCTTCGAGCACAGGCTCGCCCGACGCGGCCTGGGGCGCCGCGAGGTCGAAGCGTTCTACCGCCCCCACCGCGGAGCCGACGGTCGGGTCCTGGGCGTCGTCACGCTCCTCACCGACATCACCGAGCGCAAGCGCATGGAGCGGCGCCTCGCCCTGCACGCGCGCGACCTGCGTCGCACGAACGAGGAGCTGGAGCAGTTCGCCTACGTGGCCTCCCACGACCTCAAGGCGCCGCTCCGGGGCATCGAGAACCTGGTGACCTGGATCGAGGAGGACCTCGAGGCGGTGCTCACGGGCGACACACGGACGAACATGGAGCTCCTGAAGAGCCGGGTCCGGCGTCTGGAGAGCCTGCTCGACGACCTGCTGGCCTACTCGCGGGCCGGACGGGGGGACGTGGCGACGGAGCCGGTGGACACCCAGGCCCTCGTCGAGGAACTCGCCGGCTTGATCAGTCCGCCCGAGGGCTTCAGCATCGTGGCCGGCAACGGCCTCCCCACGCTGGATGCGGCGCGGGCGCCGCTGACCCAGGCGCTCCAGAACCTGATCGGCAACGCCGTCAAGCACCACGACCGGCCGGCCGAGGGGCACGTCTGGGTCGATGCGCACACCCTCGGCGGCATGGTAGAGTTCAGCGTGACGGACGATGGTGCCGGCATCCCGGAGCAGTTCCGCGAGCGGGTGTTCGGCATGTTCCAGACGCTGAGGCCGCGCGACGAGGTTGAGGGCAGCGGCATGGGGCTTGCCATCGTCAGGAAGCTGGTCGATCGCCAGGGCGGAAAGATCTGGCTCGACGACAATCCGAAGGGACGTGGTCTCTCGGTGCACTTCACCTGGCCCGACGGAACGAAGGGGACCGCCGATGGCACCGACCGTGAACTTGCTGCTGGTTGACGACGACGAGGTCGACGTGCAGGGCCTGAAGCGGGCCTTCAACAAGAGCAAGATCGCCAATCCGATCACGGTGGCGCGCGACGGCGTCGAGGCGCTGGAGATCCTGCGCGGCGAGAATGGCCGGCCCAAGCTCGCCAAGCCGCACCTGATCCTGCTCGACCTCAACATGCCGCGCATGAACGGCATCGAGTTCCTGGAGGCGCTGCGCGCCGACGCGGACCTCAAGAGCGCGCTGGTCTTCATGGTCACGACCTCGAAGGCCGAGGAGGACAAGGCGCGCGCCTATGGACACCACGTGGCCGGCTACATCGTCAAGCAGGATCCAGCCAACACCTTCATGCAGGCGGTGTCGATGCTGGAGCACTACTGGAAGATCATCGAGTTTCCCGAGTAGCCGGTGCCGACCGCCACCGTGACCGCGCCGACGCGCATCCTGCTGATCGACGACGACCAGGTCGACCGCACGGCCGTGCGGCGCGCGCTGGCCAAAGCCGGGCTGGTCCACGAGTTGACCGAGGCGCCGGATGGCACCACCGGGCTTCGGCTCGCGCAGGCCCGGGCATTCGACTGCGTGCTGCTCGACTACCGCCTCCCGGACGTCGATGCCTTCGACCTGCTGCGCACCCTCCTGTCGCCCGAGGGCGGCAGCCAGGCGGTGCTGATGCTGACCGGCGAGGGCGACCCGGAGATCGCCTTCCGGCTGATGCGGGCGGGGGCGCTCGATTACCTCGCCAAGGGCGAGGCCACGCCGTCGAGCCTGGCCCGGGCCATCCGCTACGCCAAGGCGCGGCGCGAGTTCCTGGCCGAGCTCAGCACGGCGCGGCGCGAAGCCGAGGCGAAGTCCCAGGAACTCGACCTCTTGAACAAGCAGAAATCGCTGCTGTTCTCCATCATCGCGCACGACCTGCGCAATCCGTTCCAGGCGCTCCTCGGCCTGTCGAACGTCCTGAGCCAGGCGGTGGCGGAACGCGACCACGCCTCGGTCGAGCGCCGGGCGCAAGGCATCCAGGAAGCGGCCGGCAAGGCCTACGAGCTGATGGAGGGCCTGTTCGCCTGGGCGAGCCTGCAGATGGACACGGTCGCGGTGACGCTCGGCGGCGTCGACCTGTGCGCGGTCGCCGCCGAGGTGCTGAAAGGGGCCGCCGAGAACGCCGCCCAAAAGGGCCTGAACCTCGGCGTCGACTGCGCCGGGGTCTACGTGCGGGCCCAGCGCGACATGCTGGCGGCGGTCCTGCGCAACCTCGTGAGCAACGCCGTCAAGTTCACGCTGCCGGGCGGCACCGTCACGGTCGCGGCACGACCGCGCGGCGAGGGCATCGAGATCATGGTGTCCGACACCGGGGTCGGCATGCCGCCCGACAAGGTCGCCGACCTGTTCAGGGTGGACCGGCGGACGACGACGAACGGCACCGCGGGCGAGCGCGGCAGCGGGCTCGGCCTCCTGCTCTGCCGCGATCTCGTCGAGCGCCAGGGAAGCACCCTCACGGTCGCGAGCGTACCCGGCCACGGCACCACGTTCAGCTTCATCCTGCCGGCGGTGACGATCGAGGAGGAGCACCGCGCGCTTCTCGGGGCCTGAGCCCTTGCTCCTGGGCTGAGCGCCCTTCGTTCCGGAACATGGGCACCATCGGCAACGAAGGGGACGAGCGCACGTTGGCCAGACGGCCGAGGTTTCTCCTCGGGCATGATTGGCAGGCTGGCCCATGACCGACCGCATCCCAGCACCGACGGACAACGCCCGGTCCGTCGCCGCATCGACAATCTGGACGTTCTTTCTCGGTACGGCCCTGGTCGGCCTGGTGGTGCTGCCCCGCCGCACTGGAGGGCGGGCGGGAGCCGGCGAAGCCGGCCGCCTCGGTCCGGAGCCCGGCCCACGAGCCCACGAGGGGGCGGCGGCCGAGCGGGTTGCGGAGGCGGAGGCCGACCGGGGCCGCCAGGCCGAGACCCCCTCCGAGATCCCGGCGAAGGGCTGGTGGGACATCGGCAAGCGCGTCCTCCAGGAATTCGGCAACGACCGCGTGCTGCTGGTCGCGGCCGGCGTCACCTTCTACGCGATCCTCGCGCTCTTCCCGGCCATCGGCGCCCTGGTCTCGATCTACGGCCTCGTCGCCGATCCCGGGACGATCAACGCGCAGCTGGCCAACCTCCGGGGCGTGATGCCGGACGGCGCGCTCGACATCATCGGCGACCAGGTCAAGCGGATCGCCTCCAAGGGCGGCGGCACCCTCGGCTTCACGGCCGCGTTCGGCATCCTGCTGTCGATCTGGAGCGCCAACGGCGGCATGAAGGCGATCTTCGACGCGCTCAACATCGTCTACGACGAGAAGGAGAAGCGGAATTTCTTCTGGCTGAACCTGCGCTCGCTGACCTTCACGGCTGGCGCGCTTCTCTTCGTGGTGCTGGCCCTCGTCGGCATCGTGGTGGTGCCGACGGTGCTGAACTTCCTCAATCTCGGCTCGATGGAATGGGTCATCGCGCTGCTGCGCTGGCCGATCCTGCTGCTGGTGGTCCTCGGGAGCCTGGCGCTGCTCTACCGCTACGGTCCGAGCCGGGACACGGCGCGCTGGACCTGGGTGACGTGGGGGAGCGGCGTCGCGGCCGCTCTCTGGATCGTCGTCTCGGCCCTGTTCTCCTGGTACGTGTCGAGCTTCGGCAATTACAACGAGACCTACGGCTCGCTCGGTGCCGTCATCGGTTTCATGACCTGGATCTGGATCTCGACGACCATCGTGCTGCTCGGCGCGGAACTGAACGCCGAGATGGAGCATCAGACGGCCAAGGACACCACCACCGGGAAGCCCGAGCCGCTCGGCGCGCGCAAGGCGAAGGTGGCCGACACCGTCGCGGCGTCGCGCTGAAGGTGGCGCACGTCCGGCGGGGCAGCCCGGGTTGGTCGGGAGGGACCTGCCGGGGCCGGCCCGGGCGGCCGCCTCACGCGGTTGGACGGTGAGCGAGGCGCGCGAGAGCGGCCTCGAGCATCCGGTCCAGCTCACCGCCGGCCTTAAGGCGCGCGAGCGCCTGGTCGATGAGGCCGAGCAGGGTGCGGTCGCCCTTCCTGACGGCCATGCCGAAGGGCTTGGGGTCGAACCTGTCGCCGATATCGATGATCGAGTAGCGCTC
This sequence comes from Methylobacterium crusticola, assembly GCF_003574465.1. Classification (GTDB taxonomy): domain Bacteria; phylum Pseudomonadota; class Alphaproteobacteria; order Rhizobiales; family Beijerinckiaceae; genus Methylobacterium; species Methylobacterium crusticola. The sequence continues at coordinate 70,797 of NZ_QOWC01000007.1, read as the reverse complement.
CGGATCGGCCGAGCCGGCCCGCAGCATGGTCAGGTTGATCATGTCGTTCGATGCCGCGTCGGCCTCGCCCCTCTCGATCGCGGCGAGGTTTCCGGCGCTGAGGGGCGTGACGACGTGCGTGGCGCCGGGGAGAGAGGGAAGCGCCGCGCGCATCCGGCGCAGCGACACCGAGCCGTCCGTCACCGCGATGCGCTTGCCCTTCAGGTCCTCGAAACCACCGATGGAGCTGTCCCTCGGAACGAGAAGCCCCTCCCGCGTCACGCAATAGGGCGTCGAGAAATCCACCAGTTCGGCGCGATCGGGCGTGATCGTCAGCTGGGACGCGACGACGTCGACGCGGCCCTCCTGCAGATCCCGGATCCGGCCCGTGTCCGTGACCTGGACGAACTCGACGCGCTCGGCCGAGCCGAGGATCGCCTCGCCCACCGCCCTCGCGAGATCCGCCTCGAATCCCGTGACGGCGCCGGTCCCGGGATCCCTGTAGCCCATGCCGGGGATGTCGAAGGAGACACCCGCGATCAGCCGCCCGTTCGCTCGACCCCAATCCATGGCACCTCGCATCGCCTCCAGCACCCGGGACGATCCCGAGCGCGCGGCGCGCCCGGGCGGCCGCGCCGGACCGGCACTAATCCTTGAAGTCGACGCGCTTGATGAACGTCACGGAGCCGCGCTCGTTGCGCACGATGTTGTAGCCGTGCAGCCCGTCGCCGTTCCGGTCGAACGTGTAGGTGCCCTCGGCGCCCTCGAGGTCCTTCGTCGCCAGGATGGCCGCCCGGATCCTGTCCGGATCGAGGCTGCCGGCCGTGTTGATGGCCCGCGACAGGACGTTCACGGCGTCGTAGGCCCAGGCCGAGAAGAAGTCGGGGGCCGCCTTGTACGCGGCCTCGTACTTCTCCGCGTAGGCCTTCGCGGCCCGGTTCGCGTCGCGGTGGAAGTCGGAGGCCGCGTAGGCGCCCTCCAGGGCGGGGCCGGCGAGCTTCAGGGCCGTGGCGCTGGCCGTGGTCGAGGAGCCGACCCAGTCGATGCTGACCCCGAGCTGGCGCAACTGCCGCGCGAAGATGCCCTGGTCCGTCTCGAACGGGATGTAGGTTCCGAGCACGTCCGCCCCGGATTGCTTCACGGCGAGTGCGACGGCGGTGAAATCCTGCGAGTTGTTGGGGAAAGCCTGCACCACCAGCGGCTCGATCCCCTGCTCCTTCAGCGCGGCGGCAAGGTTGCGCATGCCGCTGGTGCCGAAGGCGTCGCTCGAGTGGACGAGCGCCCACTTGCGCCTGCCCAGCGTCTTGACGCCGAACTCCGCGATGACGCGCGCCGAGTAGCGGTCGTTTGGACGGAAGCGGAAGAGCCAAGGGTTGCCGGCCGCCGTGAGTTGCGGATCCGTGCCGCCGATCAGCGCCGGCCGGGCCGCCTTGGCGACGTCCGGGCCGATGGCCTGGACCTGCGTGCTCCGCACCGGCGCGATGAAGGCCGGGATCGTGGGATCGGCGCTGAGCTTGCTGAAGGCCAGGATGGCACCCGGATTGGTGCTCTGGTCGTCCTCGATCACGAGAGCGATGGGGCGGCCGAGCACGCCGCCCGCCTTGTTGACCTCCTCGACCGCGAGCCTCACCCCTTGAACGATGTACTTGCCGGATTCGGCGCCCGGCCCCGTGATGGCCGCGGCCACCCCGATCTTCAGGGGATCCGCCGCCGCGGGGCCGCAGGCGAGACCCGCGGCGAGCCAGAGGGCCGAAGCGAGCGTGACGCGGCGGTTCATGTCTGCCTCCCCGATCGTTGCCGGCAGCTTAACGGCCCGGGGCCGGCGGGCAACTCATCCCGGCCGGCGCGGCCGCACGTGGTCCGCGCCCACGTCCGCGATGCGCGCCGTGCCCAGCAGCGTCATGGCATTGTCGAGCTCGTCGCGCAGGATGGCGATCGCGGTCGCGACGCCGTCCTGGCCGGCGGCGCACAAGCCCCACAGGAAGGCCCGGCCGATGCTGCAGGACGAGGCTCCGAGCGCGACCGCCTTCAGGATGTCGGTGCCGCGGCGGACGCCGCCGTCGAGGATGACCTGCGCGCGCCCGCCGACCGCCGCGACGATCTCGGGCAGGACGGAGATCGGCGCCGGGACGTGGTCGAGCTGGCGCCCGCCGTGATTGGACACCATCACGCCGTCGGCCCCGATCCCGACCGCCCGCGCGGCATCGTCCGGGTGGAGCACGCCCTTGATGACGACGGGCCCGGGCCAGAGGTCGCGCAGGCGGGCGAGGTCGTCCCAGGTCACGGACGGATCGAACAGGGAGGCGACGTGCTGGGCGACGCTGGTGAAGCCCGCCGGTGCCGCGCCCTCGAAGTTGCCGAAGCGGGGCGGCGACAGCAATGCGCCGGCGAGCCAGCGCGGACGGCGCGCGAGGTCGAGCATCGTCGCGGCGCGGGGGCGCAGCGGCACCGTGAAGGCGTTGCGGACGTCGCGCTCCCGGCGTCCCTGCACGGGGAGATCGACCGTGATGCAGAGGACCCGGTAGCGCGCGACCCGCGCCCGGGACACCAGGGCGTGCATCCAGTCCCGGTCCTTCAAGGCGTAGAGCTGGAACCAGCGGTCGGCGTCGGGCACGGCGTCCGCCACGGCCTCGATCGAGGCGACCGAGTTCGTCGACAGGCAGAACGGGAGGCCGGCCGCCGCGGCGGCCCGCGCCGCCGCGATCTCGCCCGAGGGCCAGAAGAACCCCGCGAGCCCGGTCGGTGCGAGCAGCAACGGAGCCTGAGAGCGGGCTCCGACGATGTCGGCCTCGGCCGAGCGCCGGCTGACGTCGACGCCGACCCGCGGCACGAGCTGCCAGTCCGCGAAGGCGGCCTCGTTGTCGCGCAAGGTCACTTCGTCGCCGGCGCCGCCGTCGATGAAGTCGAACACGGACCGGGGCAGGCGGCGCGCCGCGAGCCTGCGCAGGTCCGCGATCGACACGGCCGCGTCCAGCGCGCGCGAGGAGCGCCGGGGCTTCGCCACGCGGGCGCGGGCCGCCGGATTGTCGGCGGGTTCGGTCATGGGGCCGGCGCCCGGCCTCGCGAGAGGGCCGGCGCGGTCCTCCCCGGCGGCCATTCTCACCGGCTGCTCGACCCTGCCGCGCGTGTCGCTCATCGCCACCACCCCCATCGGCCACGCTCCCCCGGGGGCATCCCGGGCGCGGCCGGCGCATCGCGGACGGGAGCCCCGCGACGCTCCTGTCGGGGAGTTCTACCGGACGTTCTCGCACAAGGGCAGCGGGTTGGAACGCGGGACCGGGCCTTGGCGCGTGCTCGCCCGGGCCGTGCCGCTCGTCGCGCGCGGACGCCCCACGCGCAGAACGGCCGCACCCGGGCGGGCGCCGGGGCCCGGGCGGGCGCCGGTGGCGGAGGAGTGCGTTCGATCCGCCTCGTCGAGGGCGTCCCGGCGCGACGTCGCGCCGGCGGCGGTCACGGCGGGGCGCGGAGGGTGCGCCCGGCGCCGGGTGCGACCCGGGCCGCGGCGACGGGCATGGCGGCGGCGGCGCGCAGGGTCTCGCCCGTCGCGCGCTCCCCCTTCGGAGCCGCCCGCCTCGAAGGTGGGGCGCGCCAGGGTCCAGGGCCGCCCGATACGGTCGGTCGTTGCGTGCCGGATCTCCCCGGATTCCGCCGTTGACAGCGAATCACCGTCTCATGCATCACCCCGGAGCGGCTCCGCCCGCCGGGACGGGAGGGCTGTCCTACCGGGTGGCCGAGGGGATCGTCGCGCGGGACGCACGGCGCCGGGTCGAGGCGCGGCCGGTGCCCGCGGACCGAGGCGGCTCCCGGGCTCCCCTCGGGTCGAGCGATCCAGCCTGGCGGAGAGCGTGATGGCACGTCTGCTTTCGGTCAACGTGGGTCTGCCGCGGGACGTCGCGTGGCAAGGCAGGACCGTCCGCACCGGCATCTGGAAGGCGCCGGTCGAGGGCCGGCGTCGGGTGCGGCGCCTCAACGTCGACGGCGACGGGCAGGGCGACCTCGCCGGCCATGGCGGCGAACATCGGGCCGTGTTCGTCTACCAGATCGAGTCCTACCGGTACTGGGAGACGCAGCTCGGGCGGCGAGACTTCAGTCATGGGCAGTTCGGCGAGAACTTCACCGTCGACGGCCTCGCGGACGCGGACGTCTGCATCGGGGACCGCTATCGCGTCGGCCGCGCCGTGCTCGAGGTCACGCAGCCGCGGGTGACGTGCTACCGGGTCGGCATCCGGATGAACGAGCCGAGGATGGCCGCCCTGCTGGTCGCGCACGGAAGGCCCGGCTTCTACGTCCGCGTGCTGGAGGAAGGCGAGGTGCAGGCCGGGGACGAGATCGCGCTCGTGGAGGCCGGCGCCGAGAGGATGAGCGTCGCGGACGTCAACGCGTTGCTGTACTTGCCGGGTCATCCCGGCGACCAGCTGGAGCGCGCGCTCCGCATCCCGGCCCTCAGCCCCGGCTGGCGGCGATCCTTCGACGCGCTTCTCGCCCAGGGACGCGACAACGACGGCACGCGGAGCGGAAATGCCGGGCTCGGCACGGCCGCGGGCCCGGCGCCGGCCTGGCCGGGGTTCCGCCCGCTCCGCGTCTCGCGCAAGGTCCGGGAGAGCGGCACCGTGGTCTCGCTCACGCTGGAGCCGGCGGATGGCCGGCCCCTCCCTCCGGGACGTCCAGGACAGTACGTCGTGCTGCAGCTCGGGCCGGCGGCCGGAGCCACGATGCTGCGGAGCTACTCCCTGTCGGAGGCGTCGAGCGCCGCGTCCTATCGCGTGAGCGTGAAGCGGGAGGCGCACGGTACGGCAAGCCGCTACATCGGCGACGGCCTCGCCGTCGGCGACACGGTGGGGGTGAGCGCGCCGCGCGGCCGCTTCATCCTTCGACCGGGCGCGACGCCCGTCGTCCTGCTGAGTGCCGGGATCGGCGTGACGCCGGTGCTCGCGATGCTGCACGCCTTGGCGGCCGCGGCATCGACCCGGGAGGTCTGGTGGTTGCACGGGACCCGGAACGGGCGCGAACACCCCTTCGCCGAGGAAACGCGCAGCCTCCTCGCGCTGCTGGCGAACCGCCATCGGCACATCCGCTACAGCTCGCCCGACCCGGGAGACCGGCCCGGCCTCGATTACGATGCGGCCGGGCGCTTCGGCGCGCCGGTGCTCCGGGAGCTCGGCCTGCCGCTCGACGGGGATTTCTACGTCTGCGGGCCCTCGGCGTTCATGAGCGAGATGACGGCCGGACTGGCGACCGCCGGCGTCGGGCCGGACCGCATCCACGGCGAGACGTTCGGCGGCGTTCCGTCCCTCACCCCGGGCATCGCCGCATCGCCGCATCGGCCGCCGCATCCGCCGGCAGGGCCTCCCGGCACGGGACCGCGGGTCTCGTTCGCGCGCAGCGGCGTGCATGTCCGCTGGGACGCGGCGTTCTCGAGCCTGCTCGATCTCGCGGAGGCCTGCGACGTCCCCGTGCGCTGGTCGTGCCGGACGGGAGTGTGCCACACCTGCGAGTCAGGCCTCGTCGCGGGGCCGATCGATTACGACCCCGGCCCGATCGATGCCCCGGCCGAGGGCAGCGTGCTGATCTGCTGTTCGCGACCGCGGGGCGACGTCGTCGTCGATCTTTGACGTGACGAGGGTGGCCGGATCGCATCGCGGGCGGCCGGCACCGCGTCGGGCGGGACGCGGGCGGAGACGGATTTCGAGGCAGCGCTCGCGTGGGCGGGCGTGATGGAGCCCCTTGCATGACCGCGTCCACCTCGAAGTTCGACGCTCGCGCCGACGAGTACGCCGTGCAGAGCCGGATCGCGCTCGCCGGCTACGACGCCTGCCACGAGCTGGCGGCCTGCCTGCTCGCCGCTCGGCTCGGGCGCGGCCGCCACGCCCGCCTCCTCGTCGCGGGTGCCGGCGGAACCGCGCAGGAGATCCTGACGACCGCCCGCCTCGCGCCGCACTGGCGCTACACCGCCGTCGACCCGTCCGGGCCCATGCTCGACGCGGCGCGGGCGAACGTCGCGGCCGCCGGCCTGGATGCCCGGGTCGACTTCCATGTCGGGCGCGTCGAGGACCTCCCCGCGCGCGGGCGCTTCGACGCCGCGACGCTGATCGGCGTGCTCCATCACCTGCCGGGGTCCGAGGCGAAGCGCGCGGTCCTGGCGGCGCTCGCGGCCCGCCTCGAACCGGGGGCGCCGCTCATCCTGGCGGGCAACCGGGGGGTGTACGCGAGCCACCCCCTCTTCCTCTCGGCCTGGTCCGAGCGCTGGCGCCTGCACGGAGCGGACGACGCGGAGGTGGAGGCGAAGCTCGGCAAGATCCTGCACGCCGCCGAGCCACCCGCGTCCGACGCCGCCGTGGCGGCGCTGCTCGCGGGCTCCGGGTTCGAGGCGGCCGAGATGTTCTTCTCGAGCTTGTTCTGGGGCGCCTGGATCGCGCTGCGCGCGGCCTGACCGTCCCGCCCCGCGCCCCGGTTCATCCCCGCCCGCGCAGCCGCGCCCGACCCGGACCCGAACGCCGGTGCGGCGCACGGGCGGCGCTCGCTCGAGCCGACGCAGGCGTTCCGCGCGCAGGCGCCGGCGCCTCACGGGGTCGAGGGCACGCGGGCCGGGGGCGCGCCTGAGCGCGGGTGCCGGGCGGGCGCGGGTCGCTGCGAGAGCGCCACGCCGCCGATGCACAGGGCCGCCCCCGCGACGAGCGTTGCGGTGAGCGGCTCGTGCCGGAAGATCGCCCCGGCGGCGATCGCGAAGGCCGCCTGGAGCAGCGTGAAGGGCGCCAACCGCGCCATCGCGCACCGCGCGAGGAGCCAGAACCACAAGCCGAAGCCGCCGATCCCCCCGATCAGCACGGTGTAGGCGAACGACAGCCACGCCGTGCGATCCGCGATCGCCAGCGCCTGCACCTGTCCCGCCTCGGTGACGGCCGACGCGACCAGGACCTGCGGCACCGTGAACAGCGACATCCAGGCCATCAGCCTCATGGGATCCAGGGGGCCGTACCGCTTGGTCAGCACGCTGCCGGTCGCGAGCGCCAGGGCCGATCCGACGACGAGGAGCGTCGGGACGACCGGGACAACGACCGCCGGATCGGCGACCGCCAAGGTCACGCCGGCGAGGGCGATCAGGACGCCGACGACCGCCCGCCGCGACGGCTTCTCCCCGAGCAGGGGCCATGCGAGGACGAGCGCGAAGGGTGACCAGAGCTGGTTGGCGATGCCGGTCACGCTCGCGGGCGCCCCGGCGAGGCCGACGAAGACGAGGCCGAAGTTGAGGCCGCCGACGAAGACCGAGATGACCAGGAAGACGCGCAGCTCGCGCCGGGTGGGCCGCCCGACGAACGGCAGCAGGATCGCGGCGACGACCGCGAAGCGCAGGCCGACGAAGAACAGGGGCGGGAAGACGGCCAGTCCGGCCTTGATGACGGCGTACTGCACGCCCCACAGGAGCGGCACGAGCACGGCGCAGGCGATCTCAAGCGGAGCCATCGTGTTCCTCGCGGGACGGATCGGACCGTCGACGGACGGGCTGCGGACCGGCGCGCGCATCGCGTCGCGTCGCGAGGGTTACGGGCCTGGAGGCCGTGCCCGGCGCCGATCGGCTGTCGCCGGCCTTCGAGAAGGAAGGCGGAGCGCCGCCTGCGCGCGGGAGAGGGCGCCGGATGCGGGTCGGGCGACCGACGCCGCTTGGCACGGATGTCAGGCCTTGTGCGCCGCGGCCACGAAGGCGGCCAGCTCACGCCCGAAGCGGGCGGGCTCCTCGTAGAACGGGCTGTGCCCGCTGTCGGCGAACACGGACAGGCGGGCTCCCGGCTTGAGCGACCGGATGCGCTCCGCCATCGCCCGGCGAACGAGGCGGTCGTGCGCGCCGTGCGTCAGCAGGATCGGACCGCCGTAGGCCGCGAAGACGGGTTCGAGATCGGTGGTCGAGGTCTTCACGAAGCCCTCGTTCGCCGCGCGCGCCGTCATGCCGTTGACGACGAGCATGCGCTGGAACGCGATGCCGGTCGGCGGCCGGTGGAAGCAGGCGGCGAGGAACTCCGCGGTCGCGGTGACGCGCGTCGCCAGGTCGTGCGAGGTCGCGCTGCCGGTGAAGTCGCCCGCCAGCGGCGTGAGCAGGTCCAGCGACAGCCGGCTCACCGCGTCGACTAGGTTGAGGCCGGCGATGCCGGAGCCGCCGTGCCTGCGCAGGTACGCGCCGGCCACGTAGCCGCCGAGCGACCAGCCGACGAGGACCGGGCGGCGCAGCCGCGCCGCCGCGATCACGGCCGCAACATCGTCCGCCCATCGGTCGGCGTCCGAATAGGCCTCCAGCTCCGCAGGCTTGTCCGAATCGCCGTGTCCGCGCAGGTCGAAGCGGACCAGGCGCAGGCCCGCCAGGGCCGGGTCGGCGAACTGCTTGTCCCAGCTCAGCCGGCTCTGACGCAGGCCGTGGATGAACAGGATCTCGGGCGCGCCCGGGTCGCCCTTGGCCTCGGCCGCCAGCACCGTGCCGTCGCCGGAGCGAACCGGGAAGGACGCCCGGGTCCCCTCCGCCCCGGCGGGCGCCGCCTTGCCGGCCGGCACCGGCGCCTCGCCCGACGCGCTCCCGGGCCGCAGGGCCCCCGCGGCCGCGGCCGCGGCGGCAACGCTCATGAAGTGGCGGCGGGTCTGATCCACGAGGCGGGCCTCTTTGTTTAAGGATCGCTATTCAACCGGCTTGACGCGGCGTGTCAAGTCGTAGTTTAGTGTTCGCTATGGAACAGGAGGGCAGATCGCGCGGCGGCCGGCCGTGGAGCTTCGACCGGGATGCGGCCGTCGAGACCGCGATGCTGCTCTTCTGGCGCCACGGCTACGAGGGCGTGTCGGTCGGCGACCTGACGAAGGCGATCGGGGTCGCGCCGCCGAGCCTGTACGCCGCCTTCGGGAGCAAGGCGGGCCTCTACCGCCTGGCCATGACGCGGTACGAGGAGACGCTGGGCTGCCTGGACGCGGTGGCGATCGGGGCGGCGCGGTCGCTGCCGGCGGCGGTGCGGCTGCTGCTCGAGAACGCCGTCACGGCCGTCACCCGCCGCGAGCACGAACGAGGCTGCATGATCTCGAGCGGCCTCGTCGCCTGCCACCCCGACCAGGCCGCCCTTGCCCGCGATGCGGCCGCGCGGCGGGAGGCGCTGCGCGGGAGGATCGTCCAGGCGCTCTCCTCCTTCGCGGACGACGATCAGGTGCAGCGGCTGGCCCGGCACCTGGCTGCCGTCATGCAGGGGATCTCGATCCAGGCGCGCGACGGCGTCGCGGCGTCGGACCTGCGGGACATCGTCGAGGACGTCGTGGCGGGCGTCGCGGCCCGCTTCCCCGGGGATTGAGCGCCAGCGCCGGGCGGGGATCCCGGCATCCGTGCAGGGCCGGACGTCGCCCGCCGGCGTGCCGCGTCCCGGCCCATGGCCGGGCCGGCGGGTGTCCGCCCGACCCGGTCGCGCCGCCGGCACGTCCGGGACGCGGCCCGCTCGTGGCGGCACGGCAACGCCCGCGGCGCCTAGAGACCGTCCCGGCGCGCGTCGGAATCCGGGACGGGCGCCTTCCTGCCGACGTAGGACATCCGGGCGCAGCGCAGGAGGAACGCACCCACGGCGAGAGCCGAGATGCCGATCGTCACGGCGATCCACCGGTTCGGATTCGGGGCGTGCTGCATCTCTCCGTACAGCATGACGCCGCCGAAGAAGCTGATCACGCCGCCAAACATCAAGAACCGGTACCACCTCGGCGATCGGAGCCTGTCCACGGACTTGATCGCGGTGTCGACGGCGGCCTCCCCGTCGGTGCCGCTCCCCGAGGCTTGCCGGCTCTCGATCGAGCCCGGCCCGAAACGGTTCGGACCGGGCTCACCGCGAACGCGGAACACCGCGGTCCAGATCGGCGGCCAGAGCAGCCAGTAGCCGGCACGATCGAGGTCGTGGGCCCGTCTGGCGAGCAGGGAGAGGAGCGGGATCACGTGCAGCCACTGCACGGCCTGACGGCACCCGATGAAGGGAGACCCCGTCGGTCCGAGGAGACGGTCGAGGCTGCGGGCCGCAAGGGTCAGGAGCAGGCATACGATGACGAACGCCCACAGCTCCTCGCGCTTGCTGCGGCCCCGGAACACCGCGTAGCGCCGCATGCTTCCCAGGTAGAGCTGTCCCAGCCGGGCGGCCGTCTCGAGCATGCGGTCCTTGCGGCGTTCCTGCGGCAGACGGGAGAGAGGGTCTCATGGCCGTCCGCTCCGGGCATAGGTCCCGGTGACCGGTTTCCACCCCTCTCTCCCGCGCCGGATGCGCCACGACGCCGCCCCTCCCGGCCCGAGGCCGGAGGCGGCGCGACCCTGCCCGTCGTCAGCCGCCGCGGACCGCGCGGGTGCGCGGCACGTCGCCGAGCAGGTCCCGCGCCCTGCGCGCGATGTGGGGGCCGCTGAGCCCAAGCGCCTCGCGCAGTTCGAGCGTCGGGCCGATCGGCGGGTACGCGTCCTCGATGCCGACGCGGGCCACCGGGAAGGCGTGGCCGCGCTCCAGCACCTCGAGGACGGCCGAGCCCAACCCCCCGACGACGCTGTGCTCCTCGACCACCACCATCGCCCGCACGTGCTCGGCCGCCTCCAGGATCGCGTCGCGGTCGATCGGCTTGACCGTGTGCATGTTCAGGACCTCGGCGGCGATGCCCTCCGCCCGGAGCAGGTCGGCGGCGAGCAGCGCCTCCAGCACCATGGCGCCGTGCGCGACGATGCAGAGGTCGCGCCCTTCCGCGAGCCGGACCGCGCGGCCGATCGCGAACGGTGCCCCGGGCCGGTTGAGGACGTGCTCGGGTCCGCGGCCGAGCCGCAGGTAGACGGGCGTCGCGTCCGGCAGGTCGGCGGCCGCCTCGAGGGCGTGGCCGAGCTCCACGGGGTCAGAGGGCGCCACCACGATCATGTTCGGGATCGCCCGCATGATCGCGACGTCCTCGTAGGTCTGGTGGGTCGGGCCGCCGACGCCGTAGCTGAGGCCGCAGGCGAGACCGGCGAGAATCACCTTGAGCTCGTTGTAGGCGCAGTCGACCTTGGCCTGCTCCACCGCCCGGAGGGTGGTGAAGGCGGCGTAGCCGCACACGACCGGCAGCTTCCCGCAGGCCGCGAGGCCCGCCGCCACGCCGGTCATGTTCTGCTCGGCGATGCCGACGTTGACGAGGCGGTCGGCGAAGGTTGCGTGCAGCCCGGCGAGGCCGGTCGCGTGCATCAGGTCGGCCGTCACGGCGACGACGTCGGGCCGCCGCTCCATGAGCGCCCTCATGCTCTCGCCGAACTGGGCGCGCACGTCCTTGCGGGGATGGGCGGCCCGGAAGGCCGCGACGTGCTCCCGCAGCCGGGCCGGATCATCGAGCAGGCTCACCGCAACACCTCCCGCAGCTCGCTGCGCAGCGCCTCGTACTGGGCCGGCGCGATCACGTCGGCGTGCCAGCCGCGGACGTCCTCCATGAACGAGACGCCGCGGCCCTTGACCGTCCGGGCGATCACCACGCGCGGCCGGCCGCTGCCGCCGAAGCGCGGCACGTCGAGCGCGGGAAGGAGCGCGGCGAGGTCGTGCCCGTCGGCCTCGACCACGTCCCAGCCGAAGCTCGTCCAGCGGTCCGCCAGCGGCTCGAGCGGCAGGACCTCGTCCGCGCGCCCGTCGACGCACAACCCGTTCCGGTCGACGATCGCCACGAGGTTGTCGAGACGGTGCTTCGGCGCGAAGGCGGCGGCCTCCCAGACCGAGCCCTCGTGCAACTCGCCGTCGCCCAGGACCGCGTAGACGCGGTAGTCGCGCCCGTCGAGCCGGCCCGCGAGGGCCATGCCGCAGGCGTTCGACAACCCGTGGCCCAGCGCCCCTTGCGAGGAGTCGATGCCGGGCTGGTAGCGGCGCGAGGGATGCGTCATCAGGCGCGCGCCGACCCTCGCCTCGAACTCGTGGATCCACGCCTCCGGGATGAAGCCGCGCCGGATCAGTGCCGAGTACAGCGTCGGGGCGGCGTGCCCCTTGCCCAGGACGAAGCGGTCGCGGTCGGGCCAGTCGGGCCGCGTCGCGTCCACGCGCATGACGGCGAAGTACAGGGCGGTCACGATCTCGGTGCAGGAGTAGCAGCTGCCGAAATGGCCGTTGCCCGCGGCCATGAACATGGCGGCGACGTCGAGGCGGTTGATCCGCGCCGTCTCCCGCAGAGCGTCGAGGCCGAGCGGCGCGAACCCGTTGTCCAGGATCGATGCCGGTTGCTGCGTCATGCCGTCCCTCCCGTCAGATCGGAGCGAACCCGGGCGCGCCGGGCGCGCCGGCCGGGGCCGCGTCGGGGCCGCGTCACGCGGCCGTCAGGTCCTCGACCCGCCGCATGCCGGCGGCGATGTCCGCGGCCGTGACCGGACGCGGCAGGTTGGGGATGTGGGGCGCGCTCATCGTCAGCCCGGCGACGGCGTCGATCTCCTCGGGCGCCGCGTCGGCCATGCCGAGCTCCGCGAGCCGGACCGGCAGGCCGACCTCGCGCAGGAACCCGACGAGGTCGAGGATCTCGGCGTCGGGGCGCTCCTCCACGGCGAGCTGGACCACGACGGCGTAGGCCACCTGCTCGCCGTGGGGGGCGCCCATGGCGCCCCGCGCCTTGACGAGGCCCCGCGTCATCGCGTGGGCGAGGGACAGGCCGCCGTTCTCGAACCCGAGCCCGCTCATGAGGATGCAGGCCTCGATGGTGGCCTCGAGGTCCGGCGTGACCTCGCCCCGCTCCACCGCCGCGAGGGCCGCCGCGGCATGGGCCCGCAGCGTCCGGTAGCCGGCCTCCGCGATGACGCCGCCCGTCAAGAGCGGCCGGGTCCCGAACGGCGTCACGCCGGTGCCGAGCCGGCACCCGCGCGCCTCGAAGGCCTTCGTGACGGCGTCGCCGATGCCCGCGCGCAGGAAGCGCGCCGGCGCCCGGGCGATCAGCGCCGTGTCGACCACGACCGCGTCGGGGTTGCGGGTCATGCGGTCGACCGCGACCATGACGTGGTCGTCGTCGTAGACCGCGTAGCTCGCGCTCGTGGGCGCGTCGTTCGAGGCGATGGTCGGCACCGTGACGACCGGAATCCCGAGGCGCTGCGCCACGCCCTTGCCGACGTCGAGGGCCTTGCCCCCGCCCGCCGCGATGACGAGGCCGGGAGCGTCGGCGCGCACCGCCTCGGTGAGGGCCTCGATCGCCGCGTAGGTGATCTCGCCCGCGAAGGACGTGGTGCGCTCCCTCACGCCGGCCTCCGCCAGGCTCGCGGCGATCGGCCCGGCCACGATCGCGTGCACGCCCGCGTCGACCACCACGCAGGCGGACCCGGCGAGGGCCCGCGCGATCCGGCCGACGTCGCGGACGGCGCCGGGCCCCTGGTGGTAGCGCGGGGGCGCCCCGAAGATCCTCACGCTCATGCGGCTCTCCTCACGCGGCCGTGCGGGGGTCGAGGTCGTCGATCGCGAAGGCGTCGCTCGGCGCCCCGAAGGCGCAGTAGCCGCCGTCCACCGGCAGGGTGACGCCGGTGATGAAGCGCGCCCGATCCGAGGCCAGGAAGACCATCGCCTCGGCGATGTCCTCGGGGGCGCCGAGCAGCCCCATCGGGGTGCGGCGGCGGATGCGCGTCGGATCGATGCGCCCGGCGGCGATCAGCCCCTCGGTCAGGGGTGTCAGGATGTAGCCCGGGGCGACCGCGTTGACGCGGATCCCGTGCGGCCCCCACTCGCAGCCGAGCACGCGGGTGAGCATGCCGATGCCCGCCTTGGCGGCGCTGTAGGCGGTGCGGACCGGCAGGCCGAGCACGCCCGCGATCGAGTTCAGGTTCAGGATCGCGCCGCCGCCCTGGCGCATCATCAGGGGGGCGACGGTCTTCGAGACGAGGTAGGTGCCCGTGAGGTGGACGTCGATGAGGCGCTGCCAGTGGCTGAGCGGCTGCTCGACCGTGGGCACGAAGCTGTCGGCCACGCCGGCATTGTTCACCAGGATGTCGATCCGGCCGAAGCGCGCGACGGCCGCCTCCACCATCGCGGCGACGTCGCTCTCCTTCGACACGTCCCCGCCCAGCGCGGCGTGAGCGTCCCCCAAGCCGCGGGCGGCCTCCCGCGCCGCCGCCTCGTGCAGGTCGTTGATCACGACCCGGGCGCCCTCCCGGGCGAAGGCCGATGCGGTCGCGAGGCCGAGCCCGCTGCCCGCGCCCGTGATGAGCGCGACCTTGTCCCTGAGCTGCATCCCTCGTCCTCCCCCAACGTCGTCCGGGCCGGCGCCCCGCGCCGGCTCGGCGCCCCGCGCCGGCTCAGCGCCCCGCGCCGGCTCAGCGCCCTACAATCCGAGATACGTGGCCCTCAGATGCTCGTTCTCGATCAGGTCCCGGCCGCTGCCCGAGAGCGTGACGCGGCCGTTCTCCAGGACGTAGCCGCGGTCGGCCATGCTCAGGACCTGGAAGACGTTCTGCTCGATGACGAGGATCGGGATGTCGAGCCTGCGCACCGCCCGGATCGCCTCGAACAGGCGGTCGACCATGATCGGGGCGAGGCCGAGCGAGGGCTCGTCGAGGGCGAGGACGCGCGGGCGCGCCATCAGCGCGCGGCCGACCGCCAGCATCTGCTGCTGCCCCCCCGAGAGGGTCGAGGCCGCCTTGTCCCGCCGCTCCGCGAGGATCGGGAAGAGGCCGTAGACCTCGTCGATCGTCGTGCGCCGGCGCGCGTAGGCGCGCCGGTTGTGCGCGCCGACCAGCAGGTTCTCCTGGATCGACATGCCGAGGAAGAGCTGCTTGCCCTCGGGCGACTGGACGAAGCCGGCCTCCGCCACGCGGTGCGGCGCCAGCCCGTCGATGCGCGCCCCGTAGAGCGAGACCGAGCCGCCCCGCGCCCGCACGAGGCCCGAGACCGTGCGCAGGAGCGTGGTCTTGCCGGCTCCGTTCGCCCCGATGAGCGCGACGATCTCGCCCGGATCGAGCCGGAGGGAGACGCCGTCGAGGACCCGGACGTCGCCGTAGCCCGCCCTCAGGTCGATGGCCTCAAGCGCGGCCTGCTGCATACTGCTCCCCGAAATACGCCTTGAGCACCTCGGGCTGGTTGACCACGTCCCTGGGCGCGCCGTTCGCGATCAGCCGGCCGGATTCCATCACGATCACCCGCTCGCTCAGCGCCATGATCACCTTCATGACGTGCTCGACGATCAGGATGGTGATGCCGCGGTCGCGGATGCGGCGCACGAGCGCCACCATCTCCTGACCCTCGGCCGGGGTCGCGCCCGCCACGACCTCGTCCATCAGGAGGAGGACCGGCTCCGTCGAGAGCGCCCGGCCGAGCTCGAGCTTGCGCCGGTCGAAGGCGGTGAGGTGCTGGACCTCCGTGTCGGCCTGGCGGCCGAGGCCGAGGAAGTCCGCGATCTCCTCCGCCCTGTCGCGGATCGCCCCGGCGTCGGACGAGCGCGCGAAGCCCCCGACCATCAGGTTCTCGACGACCGTGAGGTCGGCGAACGGCTTGGAGAGCTGGAAGGTGCGGGCGATGCCGGCCTTGCAGACGTCCCAGGGGCGCAGGCGCGCGACGTTGCGGCCCTGGAACAGGATCTCGCCGCCGTCGGGCCGGAAGAAGCCCGCGATCATGTTGAACGCGGTGGTCTTGCCGGCCCCGTTCGGGCCGAGCAGGGCCAGGATCTCGCCGCGCTCGAGGCGGAACGAGAGGTCCCGGACCGCGTGCACGCCGCCGAAGCGCTTGCTGATGCCGCGCACGTCGAGGAGGGGGGCGCTCACCGGGCGCCCCCGCGGCCGGCGCGCCGCAGCAGGAGCGTGCGCAGGGGAGCGATCAGCCCCTTGGGCAGGTAGAGGACCGCCAGCATGAGGATGATGCCGTAGACCACGATGTGCAGGCCGAGGAACGAGCCGCCGAGGGCGCCGCGGGTGATCTCGGCGAGCGGCGCGAGGAGCACGGCGCCGAGGAGCGGCCCGAACACCGTGCCCTGGCCCCCGATGATGCTCATGAGGGCGATGTCGATCGAGAGGTCGACGCCGATCAGGCGCTCGGCGTTGACGTAGCGGAAGAACTGCGCGTAGAAGCCGCCCCCGACGCCCGTCATGAAGGCGCTGATCGCGAGCGCGACGAGCTGGTAGCGGGCCGGGCTGATGCCGAGGGATTCGGCGGCGTCGCGGTCGCCGCGGATCGCCTTGAGGTAGAAGCCGAGCTTCGAGCGCTCGAGCCGCCAGGTCGCGAGGAGCGCCCCCGCCAGGAGGGCGACGATGAGGTAGTAGTACGGCGCCTTGCCGTTGAACTGCAGCGCCGCGAGGCTCTCGCCCCTCAGCGGCACCGTGAGGCCGGCGGCGCCGTTGAGCGGGATCCCCAGGAAGGTGTCGGTGTTCTCGACCCAGATCCGGATCATCTCCGCGAAGGCGATCGTGGTGAGCGCGAAGTACGGGCCCCGCAGCCGGAAGGTCGGGTAGCCCACCACGACCGAGAGGCCGGCCGCCAGGAGGCCGCCGACCGGCATGCCGAGCCACGGCGACAGGCCGAGGCCCGTGAACAGCAGCACCGTGGCGTAGCCGCCGACCCCGGCGAACATCGCGTGCCCGATCGAGAGCTGGCCGACGTAGCCGCAGACGAAGTTCCAGGCGGTCGCCATGTAGGCGAAGAACAGGACGACGATGCAGGAATGCAGGACGTAGGCGTCCGCCACGAGGGGCAGCGCGAGGGCCGCGAGGCCGGCGAGGGCGAGGGCTGCGGCGCCCGCCAGGGACGCGCCGCCCTGCCCGCCCCGCGCGCGGCGGCGGCCCGGGAGGCCGACCGGCCCCCCGCCGGAGCCCTCGGAGTCCGGGGCGGCGACGCCCGGGAGCGGCACCATGCCCTTGCGGAGCCGGCTCGGACGGGCGGTGATCATCAGGCGCGTCCCATCAGGCCGCTCGGCCGCACGAGGAGGATCAGGACGAAGAGGCCGAGCGAGAGGATCGCCGCCGAGGTCGCGGGCACGAACTGGGAGGCGAGCGCCTCGAACACGCCGATGACGAGACCGCCCACGATCGAGCCCGGGATGCTGCCGATGCCGCCGAGCACCACGACGATGAAGGAGCGGATGCCGAAGCTGAGGCCGACCTGCGGGGTGATCGGGATGAAGGTGGCGAGCAGCGAGCCGAACAGGCCGAGCAGCGCCGCCCCGATGCCGAAGGTCACCGCGTAGACGAGCGGCACGTCGATCCCCGACAGGGCGGCGGCGTCGCGGTTCTGGGCGGTGGCGCGGATCGCCCGGCCCATGCGGGTGCCGCGCAGCCACGCCGAGAGCAGGATCGCGGACAGGATCGCGGCCGAGAAGGCGATCAGGCGCTGCATGTTGACCGGGATCGGCCCGAGCATCAGGGGCTCGAGCGCGAACCCGGTCGTGGCCGAGCGCACGTCCGGGCCGAACGCCATGAGGGCGAGGTTGTCGATCACCAGGTAGACGCCCGCCGTGAGCAGAAGCGCGCTCAGGGGCTCGACCACGAGGGCGCTCTCCCGCCGGATCAGCGGCGCGATGATCACGCTCTGGATCAGGAAGCCCAGCGCGAACAGCAGCGGCACCGTCACGACGATGCTGGCGTAGGGCTCGATGCCCGCGAGGGCCTGGAGCCAGAAGGTGGCGTAGAGCGCCAGCATCAGGAGCGAGCCGTGCGCGAAGTTCACGACGCGCATCACGCCGAAGATCAGGCTCAGTCCCAGCGCCACGCCGCCGTAGATGCCCCCGATCAGAAGGCCGTTCACGAGCGCGAAGGAGAGGATCAGGGGGTCCATGGGGGCCATGCGGGTGAGGCCGGCGGCGCGGCGCGCCGCCGTCCGGGCGACCGGGGATGGGGTGCGGGAGGGTGGCGCGGGCCGCCCTCGCTGCGCGTCAGGAGCGGGCGCCGAAGGCGGGCACGGGCCAGGCCGGCTTGGTGTCGGGCGAGCGGCTCTCGGCCGGCCAGACGGTGCGCCGCTGCCCGTTCAGGTTCTGCGAGATCGCGCCGTGCGCGAAGGTGTTCTGGCCCTGCTCGTCGAACTTGATGCGCTGGTAGCCGACGTACATGGCGGGACCGGTGGTGATGTCGGTCGCCGCGATGGCGTCGCGCAGAGCCTGCCGGTCGGCGCTGCCGGCCCGCTCCAGGGCCTCCCGGATCACGTACATGACCGAGAAGCCCTGCGCCCCGTAGGCGCTCATGTCGTAGCCGAGCTGCTCCTTGAAGCGCTTCTCGACGTCGGTGAACTCGGGCCGGCGCTCGCCCTGCAGGGCGTCGACCTGCCGGTCCTCCTGGACGAAGTAGTAGGCGACGGCCTTCGGCGAGACCGCCTTGTAGAAGGAGGGGTCCTCGGTGCCGCCGCCGACCGAGTGCAGCCCGAAGGGCAGGTTGAGCTGCTGCTCGAAGAGCTGGCGCGAGAGCAGCAGGTGGTCGGGGGTGTAGAAGGCGGCGATCAGCGCGTCCGGCTTGGCGGCCCGGATCTTGAGGAGCTGGGCGGAGAAGTCGACCTGGTTGGGAGGCGCGGCCTCGTCGAGGACGATGGTGTAGCCGCGCTCCTTGGCGAGCTTGCGGACGTTGGAGGCGTGCGAGCGGCCCCAGTCCGAGCCCTCGTAGAAGACCGCGAGGGTCTGCGGCCCCTTGCCGGTCTCCTTCTTGAGGAGGTCCATGGCATCGAGCTGCTCGCGGGCGTCGTAGGTCGCCTTGTTGTTGATGCGGAAGACGTACTTGAAGTTGCGCTCGGTGATCTCGTCCTTCACGGCGCCCATCACGATCCAGGGCGTCTTGTAGCGCTCGGCCAGCTCGGTGGCCGGGAAGGTCACGGCGCTGTTGAAGGCCCCGCCGATCACCGCGACGTTCTCGCGCTGGATCAGCCGCTCGGTCTCGGAGACGCCGATGTCGGGCTTCGACTGGGAATCCGCGAAGACGAGCTTGAGCTTCGCGCCCTTGAGCGCCTTGATGCCGCCGGCGGCGTTGATCTGATCGACGGCGATCTGGACGCCGGTGCGGGCCTGCTGGCCGATGGCGGCCGAGCCGCCGCTCAGCGGCAGGACCCAGCCGATCGGGATCTCGGTCTGGGCATGGGCGCTCGAGCCGAACGCCATCGCGGCCAGCGCCAGTACGGCGCGGCGCGAGAACGGGACCGTCATGGGGCATTCCTCCTCGGGATCGTGGCCGGGACGCTTCGCGCGTCCTCTTGCGGGTCAGCTTCGGCGAGGCCTCCCGGGACGGCAAGGCCGGCCCTGGGCTGGCGGGAAGACCACTGGTTCGGCCCCGCCGGCCTCCTCACGCCCGCGCGGACCCGCTCACGTCCCCGCGGACGCCGCGAAGCGCGCCCGCAGCTCCGTCTTCAGCACCTTGCCCATCGGATTCTTCGGCAGTTCGTCGAGGACGAGCCAGCGGCGCGGGCGGGCGTAATCGGCCAGCCGCTCGGCGCAGAAGGCGGCGAGCGCCTCCGTGTCGACGCCGCCCGGCTCGCGCGGGACCACGCAGGCGGCCACGTCCTCGCCGAGCGCCCGGTGCGGGACGGCGATCACCGCCGCCTCCCGCACGCTCGGATGGCGGTAGAGCACCTCCTCGACCGCCACCGAGGCGACCTTCAGGCCGCCGCGGTTGATCACGTCCTTGCGCCGGTCGGTGAAGTACAGGAACCCGTCGGCGTCGAGATGCCCGACGTCGCCGGTCCGGATGCCGCCGAGCACGAAGGCCTCGGCGGTGGCCTCGGGGTTGCGGAAGTAGCCCTTCGCGACGCCGGGGCCCCGCAGCAGGATCTCGCCGGTCTCCCCGGGCCCGAGGGGCCCTCCGGCCTCGTCGACGATCGACACGGTGCAGTGGGGCATGGCGCTGCCGATCGAGCCGATCTTCTCCTCCATCCGCTCCGGCTCGAGCCTCGTGCCGCTCGGGCCGCTCTCCGTCATGCCGTAGATCTGCACCTGCTCGACGTCGGGCCAGTGCGCGGCGAGCCGGCGGATGACGTCCGGCGGCATCGCCGCGCCGCCGTAGCCGACCCGCCGCAGGCTCGACACGTCGCTCGGGGCGCGGGCGAACTCCTCCATCATGAAGTGCACCACGGAGGGCACGCCATGGTAGAAGGTCGTGCGCTCGGAGGCGATGAGATCCAGGCGGCCGCGGTTGTCGAGCGGCTCCTCCAGCACCAGGCCGGCGCCGGCGATCCAGCACGACATGGCGCCGAGGTTGAGCGGCGAGCTCGTGAAGAACGGCCAGCCGCCCTGGTAGAGATCCTCGGCCCGCAGGCCGAGCGCGGCACCGCACGCGAGCCCGGCGCCGAGCATCGTGGCGTGGCTGTGCATCACGGCCTTCGACCGCGCGGTCGTGCCCGAGGTGAACAGCAGGCAGCCGAGGCGGTCGGGGTCGGGGTTCTCCGGCGGCGGGGCGCCGAACCCGGAACCCAGCGGCTCGGGCCACGCGCCCGCTCCCTCCGGGCCCCCCTCCCCGACCACGAGCAGCCGGACGGCCGGAGCGAGCCGCGCGACCCGGGACGCCCCCGCGGCCGCGCACACGACCGCGGCGGGTGCGGCGAGGGCGAGGGCGTGCCCGAACTCCTCGTCTGAGGCGCGCGTGTTGAACGGCACCACCGCGGCCCCGATCCGCAGGGCCCCGAGCGCGGTGAGCAGGCACTCCCGCCCCGCCTCGTTGCCGAGCAGCACGCCGATCCTGTCGCCCGCGCCGAGGCCGAGCGCGGCGAAGCCGGCCGCCACGGCCTCCATCCGCTGCACGAGCTGGCCGTAGGTGAGCCGGTCGCGCCAGCCGCCGAGCGCGCGGGCCGAGAGCGCGATCCCGGTGCGGCCGTCCTCGGCCCGGCGCCGGAGGAGCTGCGGCACGGTCAGGGAGAGGATCAGGGAGGGATCGGTCATGGCGGGAGCGCACCGGCAGGGCAGGACGGCGCCATCTCGCCCGCCGCGGCGGCGTCCCGTCAAAGCCCGGTTTGGTCTCGTCGGCGGACCAATGATGGAATTGCGGCCCGCCGCCGCCCCGACGCACAGACGGTCCGCTCGAGGCAGGAGGCGGGATTGCGCGCGACCGAGATCCGGATCGACACCTACGGCGGACCCGACCGGCTGGTTGCCGTCGAGGTCGACCTCCCGCGCCCGCGCGAGGGGCAGGTCCTGCTGAGGCAGACCGCGGTCGGGGTGAACTTCATCGACACCTACCATCGCCGCGGCATCTTCCCGATCCCGCACCTGCCGGGCGCGGTCGGCGTCGAGGCGGTCGGCGTCGTCGAGGCGGCCGGCGCGGGGGTGTCCCTGCGGCCGGGCGACCGGGTCGGCTACGCCGGCCCGCCGGTCGGCAGCTACGCCAGCGCCCGGGTGATCGACGCCGCCCGCCTCGTGCGGCTGCCGGACGGGATCCGGGACGCGGACGCGGCGTCCCTCATGCTCAAGGGCATGACGGCCCACATGCTGTTCACCCGCGTGCGGCCCCTCAGGCCCGGCGACGCGGTGCTGGTGCACGCGGCGGCGGGCGGGCTCGGCGTGCTGCTGGCGCAGTGGGCGCGCGCGGCGGGCGCCCGGGTCATCGGCACGGTCGGGAGCGACGCCAAGGCGGAGGTGGCCCGCGCGGCCGGATGCGACGCGGTGATCCTCTACCGCGCGCAGGATTTCGTCGCCGAGACGCTGCGGCTGACCGGGGGCGCAGGCGTCGACGTCGTCTGCGAGGGCATCGGCGGCGCGGTCCTCGAGCGATCGCTCGACTGCCTCAAGCCCTTCGGGACCGCGATCAACCTGGGGCAGGCGGGCGAGGCGCTGGCTTCCGTCGATCTCGCCAGGCTCGGCCCGCAGCGCTCGCTGTCGGTCAGCGTGCCCGGCGTCTTCGCGCATCTGCGCACGCTGCCGGATCTCCAGGCCGGCGCCGACGCGATGTTCGCGATGGTGGCGCAGGGCCACCTGCGGCCCTCGATCGGCCTGTGCGCGCCGCTCGCCGAGGCCGGCGCCGTCCACCGCCGGCTCGAGGCCGGCGAGACGTCCGGCGCCACCGTGCTGCTGCCCTGACGGGGGACCGGGCCCATGAGGCGCACGCTCGCCGAGGAGCCGCGGCTCGCCGCGCGCTCGTTCTTCCCGCACTGGCGCCCCGCGATCGTGCGCCACGCGGACCTCGATCCGAACGGCCATGTCACGAACAGCGTGTACACGGCCTGGCTCGACGACGGGCGCTACGCCCTCCTGACGCAGGCGCTGCGGCCGCTGATCGCGCCGGGCGACGTCCTGGCGCTCGCCTCCGTCACGGTGGACTTCGCCCAGGAGGTCGGCTTCGCCGACGCCCCGGAGATCGGGACGGCCGTGCTGCGCCTCGGCACCAGCGCGATCGTCATGGGACAGGGCGTGTTCGTCGGCGCGGCCTGCGCGGCGACCGCCCACTCGGTCACGGTGGTCATGGATGGCCGAACCCGCCGCGCCCGGCCCTTGCGTCCCGGCGAGCGCGACGCGCTCGAGGGCCTTGCCGGGAGCGGCGGCGATTGGTCTTGAGGCAGTGCCAGCATTCGCCTTGTCGGCGCCGGTGCCGGCGGAAGAACGTCCGGGAACGAGCCAGGGAGCGAGCAGACACGTGGACGCCTTCTTCACGGATGACGAGCGCGCCTTCCGGGCGGAGATCCGGTCGGCGATCCGCGCGATGCTGCCGCCCGACCTCGCGCGCCGGACGCGCGAGGGCATCCACCTCTCCCGCGCGGACATGGCGCGCTGGAACGGGCTCCTCGACGCCCGGGGCTGGGCCGCCCATCACTGGCCCGAGGCCGCGGGGGGACCGGGCTGGACGCCGATCCAGCGCTTCATCTTCGAGGCCGAGTGCGCGGCGGCCGACGCGCCGCCGCTCAGCGTGTTCGGCATCTACCTCGTCGGCCCCACGCTCCAGGCCTTCGGCTCGCCGGCCCAGAAGGAGCGCTACCTGCCCGCCATCCGGTCCGGGGCGGAGTTCTGGTGCCAGGGCTACTCGGAGCCCGAGGCCGGCTCGGACCTCGCCTCGGTGCGCACCACCGCCCGCCGGGTCGAGGGCGGCTGGATCATCGCCGGACAGAAGGCCTGGACGACGGAGGGCCACTTCGCCGACCTGATGATCTGCCTGGCCCGCACCAACCGGGAGGTCAGGCCCCAGGCCGGGCTCTCGCTGTTCATCGTCGACATGCGGGCGCCCGGCGTCACGATCGACCCGGTGATCACGATCGACGGCGGGCACAGCGTGAACTCCGTGTTCCTGGACGACGTCCGGGTGCCCGACGATGCGCTCATCGGCGCGGTCGACCAGGGCTGGGGCTACGCCAAGTTCCTGCTCAACCACGAGCGCACCAACAACGCCCAGGTCCACCGCTCGCGCCGCGAGTTCGAGCGCCTGAAGCAACTCGCGGCGTGCCGGCGCGTCGCGGGAGGCGGGCCGGCGCTCGACGACCCGGCCTTCCGGCGTCGGTTCGCGATCCTGGAGGCGGGGCTCGCTGGCCTCGAGGCCACGGTGCTGCGCGTCCTCGTCGACCAGACCGAGGGCCGCGAGCCGGGACCCGAGGCGTCCATCGTCAAGGTGATCGGGTCGCGCCTCCAGCAGGCGATCAGCGAGCTCGCCATGGAGGTGATCGGCGAGGACGCCCTGGCGAGCCCGGAGGCGGGGGAGGCCGGCGAGGTCGCGGGCTGGACCGAACGGCACCTGTTCCGGCGCGTCGTAACCATCTACGCGGGCTCGAACGAGATCCAGAAGACCATCATCGCCCGCTCCACGCTGGGCCTGCGCTGAGGCTGCCATGCGGCGATCACCGGACCAACGCGACGACGACCACCAGCTGCGCGAGGGCGCCCGCCGGTTCCTGGAGGCGCGGTGCTCCTGGAGCCCGGCCCGTCCCTCCCCGGCCGCCCTGGACGCGCTCCAGCGCGAGATGGCGCGGCTCGGCTGGTTCGCCATGGGGCTGCCGGACTCCCTCGGCGGGGCCGGGGCGGACGCGCTGCAATGCCTGTCGGTCGTCGAGGAGGCCGGCCGCGTGCTGCTGCGCCGCTCCCTCGCCGCCGACGTGCTGGTGGCGCCGCGCCTGATGCGCCGCGGCCTCGACGCCCTCGCGGAGCTGGCGCCCGGCCTCGCCGCGGGCGAGGTCCGCTTCGCCCTCGTCCCGGAGGATCCGGCGAAAGGGGGCCTGAGCGTCGCGCGCACGGCGGCGGGCGTGACCCTCCGGGGCCGCAGCGCGACGGCCCTCGACGCCGAGACGGCGACCCACTGGCTCGTCCAGGCGGGCGGGCGCTCGCCGAACGGCGCGACGCTCCTCTGCGTCGAGGCGGTCGGACCGGCCGCGCAGCCCCGGCGCCTGATCGACGGGCGCGCGGGCGCGGTCCTGACCTTCGAGGGCGTCGACCTTCCCGCCGGGGCCGTGCTCGCGACGGGGCACGACGCCCTCGCGCTGATCGCCGAGATCGAGGATTGCGCCGCCGCCGCCCTCGTGGCCGACGCCTACGGAGCGCTCGCGGCGGGCCTCGACCTCACGGTCGGCTACCTCAACCAGAGGCGCCAGTTCGGCCAGACGCTCGGCGCCTTCCAGGCCGTCCAGCACCTGATGGCGGACGCGTTCTGCGACCTCGAGACCCTGCGCTCGCTCATGCTCTGGACCGCCGCGGCCCTCGAGGGCGAGCCCGCGGAGCGGCGCCGGGCGGCGACCACCGCCAAGGTGGCCCTCGGCCGGGAGGGCCTGGCGGCGGCCTCGCGCCTGATCCAGGCCAGCGGCGGCATCGCCATGACCGAGGATTACCGGGTCGGCCACGTCTACAAGCGCCTCCAGGTCGCCGCCGGGCTGCACGGCGGGACGGAGGCGCAGCTCAGGCAGCTCGCGACAGACACCCTGTCGCCGAAGGGGAGGCAGGACGATGAGGCAAGTGCCGCTTGAGGAGCGCTACGAGACCCTGACGATCACGCGCGAGGGGCGGCTCCTCACCATCACCATGAACCGCCCGGACGCGCTCAACGCCGCGGACGCGGTGCTGCACGAGGAGCTCGCGCACGTCTTCTACGACGTCGCGGTCGACCCGGACAGCGACGTGATCGTGCTCACCGGCGCCGGGCGGGCCTTCTCGGCGGGCGGCGACATCCCGTGGATGCAGACCGCGATCGACCGCCCCGACTCGTTCGAGCAGACGGCGCGCGAGGCCAAGCGCATCGTGTTCTCGATGCTCGACCTCGAGAAGCCCCTGGTCGCGCGGGTGAACGGCCACGCCACCGGGCTCGGCGCGACGCTCGCCCTGTTCTGCGACGTGATCTTCGCGGCCGACACGGCCAAGATCGGCGACCCCCACGTGTCGATCGGCTTCGTCGCCGGCGACGGCGGCCCGGCGATCTGGCCGCAGCTCATCGGGTACGCGCGGGCCAAGGAGTACCTGATGACCGGGGACCTCCTCCCCGCCCGCAAGGCGGCCGAGATCGGCCTCATCAACCATGCCGTGCCGCCCGAGGAGCTCGACGCGGCGGTGGCGGCCTTCACCGGCAAGCTCCTGGCGGGGGCCACCAAGGCCATCCGCTGGAGCAAGACCGTGACGAACAT
The DNA here is from genome assembly GCF_003574465.1 of Methylobacterium crusticola. Lineage (GTDB taxonomy): Bacteria > Pseudomonadota > Alphaproteobacteria > Rhizobiales > Beijerinckiaceae > Methylobacterium > Methylobacterium crusticola. Next base: position 45,391 of record NZ_QOWC01000007.1, on the reverse strand, counting down.
CGAGCTGAAGCGGATCGTCCACGGCGTCATGGACGCGAGCGTCGCCTACGAGGCCCTGTCGAACCGGACCGAGGACCATCAGGAGGCCGTCAACGCCTTCCGGGCGAAGCGCAAGCCGACCTTCACCGGCCGCTGACCCCGCCCCCCGTCCGGCCCCGCCGCGTCGGCGGCGGGCGCCGCGGCGGGGCCGCGCCGCCGCTCATCCCGCGGGCGGGAGGCCGGCCGCGCCGGCCGGCGCGAGGTCGGCCGCCAGGCCGCACGGCAGCATCTCGCGGTCGGCATCCAGCATGGCGTAGCGGTCGCTGAAGGCGCCGCAATGCTCCGCCATCGCCCGGCCGGCCCCCACGGTATCGCGGGCCAGGATCGCGGTCACGATCTGGGTGTGGTGGCGCAGCAGCATCGCGTCGCGCCCACCCCCGATCGACGGGGCCGTGAGCGAGTAGTCGAAGTAGGCGGTCATCAGGTCGCGCAGCACCTCGGTGATGTAGAGGTGGACGGCGCTGCCCGCCGCCCGGGCGATCGTCAGGTGCAGGCGCAGGTCGAGGTCGATCCGGCGGCGGGCGCTGAGGTGGGAGCGGCCCATCTCGGCCAGGATGCGACGCAGGTCGGCGAAGTCGCGCTCGCTGCCGCGTTCGGCCGCACGGCTCGCGGCCCAGACCTCGAGGTAGCCGCGCAGGCGCGACATGGTCTGCAGGTGGTCGAGATCGGCGGCGGCGAGCGAGGTCAGGGCGGCGGGCGCGTCGACCGCGCGGGTGCCGCAGCGCTCGTCGGCCACGACCGTCCCCTCGGCCTTGAGCGCGGCGAGCGCCTCGCGCACCGAGGCGCGGCTCACGCCGAACACCGTGGCGAGCCGCCGCTCGCTGAGCAGGCGGGCGCCGTCCCGGGCGTGTCCGGTCGCGATCATGCCGGCGATCTCGCGGGTCAGCCGGTCCTTGAGCTGCTCGGGACTGGCGACCGCGAGGTCGCGCAGGATCGCCTCCTCCCGGGGCGCGCCCTCGCCGGACGCCATCGAGGTCCAGTCGAGACCGCGCAGGACCGCGTCGCGGCGCGCGAGAGCCGCCTCAGCGGCCGCCGCGTTCCGCTCTGCGACCGCGCAGGCGAGGGCGCGGCGGTCCCGGGCGAGGCGGTCGAACCCGGTCTCGCCCGCGGCGCCGAGCAGGCTGCCGAACAGGCTGCGGATGCCGCGCGCGAGCTGGCGGGTGATCATCGCGTAGATCGGGCTGCCCGACGCGTCGGAGAGCGCGAGGCGCACGTGGAGCTCGTCCTCGGCCCGCGCCTGGACGTCCGGCCCCGCGGGCGCCACCGCGAGGCGCTCGGCCGCGCGGCCGAGCACCGCGGCGGGGGCGCGCCGAACGAGCTGCTCGACGACGCAGCGGTCCAGGAAGGCGATGAAATCCTGGAGATCCTCCAGGTTCTCCTGGTTCGCCCGGATCAGCGGGATCAGCCGTTCGCTGCGCTCGAGCGCGACGACGCGGGTGCCCGAGCCCTGGACGGCCTCGATGTAGCCGTCGAGCTTGAGGCGATTGAGCGCGCTCCGCACGCAGACCCGGCTCGCCGAGGCGGCCTCGGCGATGCGCCGTTCCGGCGGCAGGCGGGCTCCCGGCGGCAGCCGTCCCGAGGCGATCATCCCCAGCATGGCGACCGCGAGGCGGTCTGAGCGCACGGACTTCGTCTGCGTGCGCAGGTCGATGGCCGCGAGCCGGCCGAAATCGGCGAGATCCATCGGACAGGGAGATTCTCCCCGCAGGAGCGAGAGCTTGAGCTGCAAGGCTCCGTTCATGATCGATCTTCCTCCCGGGCCGGCGGGTTGATCGCGCCAGCCGGCCTTTTCCGCTGATCTAACACGCGCGACGGGGACGCGTCTGCGCTCCCGTGCCGCCGATCTCCCGGCCGCCGCGTGCCGCCGTCGTCCCGATGGTGCGGCGGGCAGCAGGAACGCCGGCCGGCCGGCTACGCGGCACCGGAGCATCCGCGCGAGTAGAGCCGGGGATCACGCCGCCGAGCAGGGTCACTGCCGGGACCGAAGGACGAGGGCGAGGTGTATCAGGGCCAGGCCCAGCAACAGGAGGCCGCCGCCCATCACCGCGCCGATCCACGAGCGATGCCCGCTCGCCAGTGCCGCGGCGACGAACATCAGGGCTACGACGACGAACAGGCTCCCGTACTTCGCGGCCGCGAACCAGCCGGGGGCCTTCAGGCGATAGCGGAGAGATGACGTATCCCCCAGTTGCGTGACCCGGCCGATTCCGCCGAGGATGATCAGAGCGACACGCTTGATGTCAGGCTTGCTCACCGCATCTCCCCGAACCCGTCGCGTTGGTGGGCGTCCTGAGTGGCGCGTCCGCCCTCGCCCGCACGGCCTTGCCCCCCGCGGGACCTCGTGCCGAACCGGATCACAGTCCGGATCGGGGTGCCACGCGGTGGACCACGGGGGAAGCGGCCCTCGACTCCCCGTCCGCGGGCCCGAGCGGCGGCGCCGAGGAGCGGGCCGGTCGGGCGTCCCGGGTCCTGAATGAGCGCGCATCCTTCCCCTGGGACCACGCGCTCGGTCCACGGCCGGTCGCCGTGGGGGCGCGGAGTTGCCGCCTCGGCCGTCTTCTTCGTCGGCGTCTGCGAGATGCTGACGACGACGCCGTGGCTGGAGTTGGACCGGGCCCCCGGCTGGCTCGGCTCGACGGTCGCGCTCCTGGGGTTCCTGGCCTTCCTCGTGCTGGCCGGCTTCGCTACCCTCGTGGGCAACGCCCTCGCGGGCCTGACGGTGCTCGTCGTGCTGCGGCGTGGCTGGAGGTGGCCGATGTGGCGGGCCGCCCTGGTCGCCCTGCCCTACTGGATCGTCTTCTACCGGCTCGTTCCCAAGCCCTGGTGAAGCTCCCAAAGCCCTGGTGAAGCCTCGGCCGCGATGGCTGCGGGGATCGCTTGCTCGGCGGACTTGGGGCGCGGCAGCGGCGGGCCCGCGGGTCCCGAGCCACCCGTGCGTGCGGGCCGGACGAGACCTGGAGGCGCGGGCTCCCGCACCCCTCACGCAAGGCAACGGTCACGCTTTTTGCGGCCGGCTCGCGTTCAGGGATCGATTTTATTCCCCTGCGCCGCGTGCGCGAGGACACATCGCGATCGACATCGCCCCCCTATCTCTCGCTCATCGCAACGGCAGGAGATGACATCGACCGTCATCTTCTCCGCAACTGGAGACTGAATACCATATGAAGACCTGCATCGCCGCCGTCGTCACCGCCCTCGTCGTTGGCGCCGCTCCGATCCCGTCCGCCATGGCATTCAGCGCCGGCTCCCTGTCCGCCCCCTCCTGGTCCCGCGACGTCGAGACCACCGGCTCCCTCGGCGTTCACGACACGCCGTTCTACGAGGCGTGCCCGATGAGCTCGGCCGCCGAGGGCAACGCCAACCAGCAGACCCGGCCGGTCAAGCAGTACGGCCAGACCTCGGGCGGGTACCGCTGCTGACCGGGCCGGAGGCGAACCAGATGGTGCTGCTGAGAGCCGTGTCCTACGGCATGATCGGAGTACTGGCCGCCAGCCTCGTCGCGACGGTCATCGGCACGGCCAACGCCCTGCTGAACATGTGACGCCAGGGGAGGACCGCCCGCGGGCGGTCCTCCCTCCGTCCGTGCGACGAGGGCCCCGCCCCGGCATCGGCCGGCGGCGGGGCCTTTCGCGTCGGCGCCGGGCAGCGTCCCGGCCCTGGGACGCCGTGCGCGCTTTCGGGGAGCCGGTCGGGGGCGCCCAGCGACGCGGTGGCGGATCGCGACCGCGATCGCGAAATCTGGGCTCGGCAGCCCGCGAAAAATCCCATATCGTTGCGGCGACCCGATTTCAGCGTGGCCGACGGGGGCATTGCCGCAGGAGTGTGACCATGTCGTTTCTCCTCTTCCTGGTTTTCGTCGGCCCGTGGGTCGCCCTGGCCGCCGTGAGCGCCGTCGGGTACCGCAAGGCCCAGCCCCACGGAACATCGTTCACGTCCTAGCGGCGCCCGGGTCCCGCGGATCGGCCGTCGCGGGCGATCCGGCGGGCCGGGGTGACGGTCGCCCCGTCCCGCCCGGGCAGGCGGGGGAACGAGGCGATCTCGGGCGGCCTCCGGGGCGCCTCGATCAGGCCGGGCGGGCGCTCGCGCGGCGAGAGCCGGTCGCGGCCCGTCCCGACGACGTCCGGCGCCGGGCCGGACCGGGAGTCGGCGTGGCACCCGACGAACGTGGCATCCGGCGGGCGCGGCGTCCGGCAAGAGGGATCGATGGGCACCGACCGCATCGCCGCAGCAGGTCTGCTCCTCACGGTCGCGACGGTCTCGGCCGCCCTCGCCCAGGCGCCCGCGGCGGCGACGCCCAGGGCCACGGGCGCGGCGCCGGACATGAACTTCGCGTTCGTGCCGCCCAGGGCCGCGGTGACCGGAAGCATCGCGCCGCAGGCGCCCCCCCGGCGGCCGCAGGTCGCGCAGGGCCAGCTCCCGAACCAGAAGGTCGGCCCGCCGAAGGGCATGCACGTCGTGCGGGACATCTGCATCGGCTGCAATCCCTGACCCGGCATCCCGGACCCGTGCCCGCGGAGGGCGCGGGGACGCGGCCGGCCGCAGACGCTAGAGCATTTTCCGGCGAAGTGGACACCGGTTCGCCGCAGAACATGCGGCAGAATCAGAAACCTGGAGCAGCGCCCGATGGCAGCGTGATCGGATGCTGCTCTAGCCGTGCCGCACCATCGCCAGCACGGCGTGGACGACGGTTGCGCCGCCGATCGGCGCGACGAACATCAGCAGCACGTTCACGGCGATGAGCCACAGCAGCACCCGCTCCTGGCGCTTCGTCAGTCGGGGCTCGCGGGGCGGCGGCTCCGGGGACGGCGTCCATCCTCCCTCGACGTACATCGGCGTCCCCACTGCTGCTCGGCCTTCCCCATGTAGCGGCCGGAGGCGATCGGGCCAGCACCCTGGAAATCCCCTCGCGCTCCGGCCCGGAACGGGGCCGCACCGGACGGGGCGCTCGCGGGCATGACCCAAGGATGCGGCCGGCAGGTTCACGGCGGGCAAGATCGTCGGCGGAGCGGGTGCGGATCCACTTCCTTCAGATTCGCACGGTAGCGTGATCCGACCCCTTCGGAGCCACCGTGATGACCTCCGCGATCCGATCGCTCGATCAGCCGGCACCCGCGGGGGCCCGGAGCCGTGGCGCGGGGCTGCTGCTTCCGCTGTTCGCCGCCACGCTGTTCCTGTCGGCCTTTCTGCTCTTCGCCGTCCAGCCGATGTTCACCAAGATGGTGCTGCCGGCCCTCGGCGGGACGCCGGCCGTCTGGTCCGTCGCCATGGTGTTCTTCCAGTCGCTGCTGCTCGCGGGCTACCTCTACGCGCACTGGCTGGTGCGCCGCGTTCCGTTCCGGGTCGCCGCGGCCCTGCACGGCGTCCTGATGGTCGGGGCCGTCGCGGCCATGCCCATCGTGCTCGCGGCGGGGTGGGGCAGGCCGCCGGCGGAGGGGCAGGCCCTGTGGCTGCTCGGCCTCTTCGCGACCTCGGTGGGGCTCCCGTTCTTCGCGGTCGCCGGCAACGGGCCGCTGCTCCAGGCGTGGTTCGCCCGCTCGGGTCACCCGGCCGCCGACAACCCCTACGCGCTCTACGCGGCCTCGAACCTGGGCTCCTTCGCGGCGCTCCTCGCCTATCCCGCCGCGTTCGAGCCGCTCCTCGCGCTCCGGGACCAGAGCCGCGCCTGGATGATCGGCTTCCTGGTGCTCGCCGCGATGATCGCGGCCTGCGCCGTCCTGACGGGCCGGCGGGAGCCCGCCGCGGCCCTGCCGGCCCGCGCGCGCGCCGAGGCCCGGCCCACCTGGCGGTCCCGGCTCGCGTGGATCGCCCTGTCGTTCGTGCCGTCCGGCCTGCTCGTGTCGGTCACGGCCCACATCGCCACCGACGTCGCGTCGGCCCCACTCCTCTGGGTCGTGCCGCTCGCGCTGTTCCTGCTGACCTTCGTGCTCGCCTTCCGGGACCGGCCGCCCGTCGGCGACGCCCTGCTGACGCGCCTCCAGGTCGGGGGCACGGCGCTCGCCTGCCTCGCCCTGGTGACCCCGTCCTGGGGCCTCGCCGCGGGTCTCGGCCTGCATCTCGGCCTGTTCTTCGTCACCACCATGGTCTGCCACGCGGCCCTCTACCGGTCGCGCCCTCCGGCGAGCCGGCTCACCGAGTTCTACCTCTGCATGTCCCTCGGCGGCGTGCTCGGCGGCATCGCCTGCACCCTGGTCGCGCCCCAGGTCTTCTCGAGCGTCGTCGAGTATCCGGTCCTGCTCGTGCTCGCCCTCGCCTGCCGGCCCGGCTTCTTCGCCGACCTGCGTGCGGCGGGCGCGCGGGAGGCCGGCCGCACGCTCGCGCGCTGCGCGGTCGCGGTCGCGGCCTGCGCCGGGCTGGCGCTGCTCCTCGACGTCCTGGCGGCGACGCGGCTGATGCTCGTTGCGGCCTTCGCCCTGATGCTGACGCTCACCTGGAGCCGGCCCCGGCTGCTCGCGCCCGTGGCGCTGGTGCTCCTGCTGCTGATCGTGGTCTTCCCCAAGAGCCATGCGGTGCGCCTGGCGCATCGGTCCTTCTTCGGGGTGCACCAGGTCGCCGACACGCAGGACGGCCGCTTCCGGGTCCTCGTCCACGGCACGACCGTGCACGGCGCCGTGCGGCTGAGGAACGAGGACGGCACGCCCGCGACCGGCCGGCCGGAGCCCCTGACCTACTACGTCCCCGATGGCGCCTACGCGGGCGCCGTCGGAGCGGTTCGCGCGGCGCGCGGCGGCACGCTGCCGGCCGTCGGAGTGATCGGCCTCGGGGCGGGGCTGCTCGCCTGCTACGCGGCGCCCGGCGAGGCGTGGACGTTCCTCGAGATCGATCCCGTGATCGCGGCGATCGCCCGCAACCCCGAGCACTTCCAGTTCCTGAGCGCCTGCGCGCCAGCGGCCCCGATCGTGCTCGGCGACGGCCGGCTCACCCTGGCGGACCAGCCCGGCGGCCTGAGCCTCCTCGTGCTCGACGCCTTCTCGTCGGACGCGATTCCGACGCACCTCCTCACCAGGGAGGCGCTGGGGCTCTACTTCGCCAAGCTCGATCCGCGCGGCGCGCTCGTGCTCAACATCACGAACCGGCACCTCGACGTCCGGCGCATCCTCGCCCGCACCGCCGCGGAGCACGGCCTGGTCACCTACGTCCTCAAGGAGGCGATCGATGAACCGGTCGAGCGGCGGATGCGCTACCGCACGACCATCGCGGCGGTCGCCCGCGAGCCGGCCCATCTCGGCGCGCTGGCCTCCGGCGGCGTCTGGCAGCGGATCGAGCCGGATCCGGCGGTGGCGCCCTGGACCGACGACTACTCCAACCTGCTCCAGGCCATCGCCGATCACGCCCTGCGGGAGTGACGCCCCGCCCCGCGGGGCCGCGGGATCCGCCACCCGGAGGGCTCGCCGCCGGCGCAGCGTCGCGCGGGCCGCGGGGCCATAGCGACACAGGGGGGATCCAACGCAGGCCCGGCCTGTTAGCTGCTTGGATTTCCGCGGACGCGGGCGCAACGGGATTCTCGACATTGGACCATGCCCTCGACCGGCCGGCCGCGGCTGCCGACGCACCCGGCCGGCCCGCGGCGGGATCGGGCCGGCGCCGCCGGTCCGGCGGGACCGGGGCGGCGGACCGGTGTGAACGCTCGACCGCGTGAGCCCGCTCCGCGGCCCGTCCCGGGTCGAGGCACCCGCCGGCGGGATCGCGCCCGCGACCTCGCATCACCTCACCGAGTGGAGAACCGGCATGGCCGACCCCGTCACGATCAAGCCCTACAAGGGTCCTGCCGGCGGCTGGGGGTCGGCCAAGTCGCTGACCGAGATCCTGCTCCGCGAGCAGATCCCGCTGAGCGGCGGGGGGCTGCTGCTGCACCAGAACAAGCCGGACGGCTTCATGTGCGTCAGCTGCGCCTGGGCCAAGCCCGCCAAGCCCTCCGTGTTCGAGTACTGCGAGAACGGCGCCAAGGCGACCGCCTGGGAGGTCACGCGCCGCAGCATCGCGGCCGACTTCTTCGCCAAGCACACGGTCACCGAGCTCGAGGGCTGGCGGGACTACGACCTCGAGGAGCTCGGTCGCCTGACCGAGCCGATGCGGTGGGACGCCGCGACCGATACCTATCGCCCGGTCCCGTGGGCGGAGGCGTTCCGGGAGATCGGGACCGAGCTGAGAGCGCTCGCGCCGAAATCGACCGTGTTCTACGCCTCGGGCCGCGCCTCGCTCGAAGCCTCCTACATGTACGGCCTGCTGGCGCGGCTCTACGGCAACAACAACCTGCCCGACAGTTCCAACATGTGCCACGAATCGACGTCCGTGGCGCTGCCCGAGAGCATCGGCTCGCCCGTCGGCACGGTGCTGCTCGAGGATTTCGAGCACACCGACTGCATCCTGTTCTTCGGCCAGAACCCGGGCTCGAACGCGCCGCGGATGCTGCATCCGCTCCAGGACGCGAGCAAGCGGGGCGTGCCGATCATCACCTTCAACCCGTTCCGGGAGCGAGGGCTCGAGAGCTTCACGAACCCGCAATCACCCCTCGAGATGCTGACGCGCTCCGAGACGCGGATCTCGTCCCAGTACCTGCAAGTCAAGGCGGGCGGGGATCTCGGGGCGATCTACGGCCTCTGCAAGGCGTTGCTCGAGGCTGACGACGCGGCTCAAGCGAGCGGCGGCCCGCGGCTGATCGACACCGCGTTCATCGCCGAGCACACGCACGGCTTCGAGGCGTTCGCCGATTCGGTGCGCGCGAGGACCTGGGACGAGCTGGAGCGCCATTCCGGGCTCCCGCGCGCGGCGCTGGAGCAGGCGGCCCGGACCTACGGCAGGTCCAAGGCGACGCTGGGCATCTACGGCATGGGCCTGACCCAGCACCGCATGGGCGTCGAGACCGTGCAGATGCTCGTCAACCTGCTGCTCCTGCGGGGCAATGTCGGGCGCCCGGGCGCCGGCATCTGCCCGGTGCGGGGCCATTCCAACGTCCAGGGCCAGCGCACCGTCGGCATCACCGAGAAGCCCGAGCTGGTCCCGAACGCGACGCTCAAGGCGCTCTACGGCTTCGATCCGCCGGCCGAGAAGGGCCTCAACACGGTCGAGGCCTGCGAGGGCATCCTCGACGGATCGGTGCGCGCGTTCGTGGCGCTCGGCGGCAACTTCATCCGCGCCGTCCCCGAGACCGACCTGATGGAGCCGGCCTGGCGCAAGCTGCGCCTGACCGTGCAGATCTCGACGAAGCTCAACCGCAACCACCTCATCCACGGCGAGGTCGCCTACATCCTGCCCTGCCTGGGCCGGGTCGAGATCGACGCGCAGCCCGGCGGCCGCCAGTCCGTGGCGATGGAGGATTCGACGGCCTGCATCCACGGCTCGAAGGGCTACGCGGAGCCGGCGAGCCGGCACCTCCTGTCCGAGCCCCGCATCGTCGCCGAGATCGCCAAGGCGACGCTCGCGCCGAACGAGCGGATCGACTGGGACCGCTGGGGCCGCGACTACGCCAGCGTGCGCGACGCCATCGAGGCGACCTACCCCGCCGAGTTCAAGAACTTCAACGCCCGGATGTGGCAGCCCGGCGGCTTCCGCCGGCCGATCCCGGCCGCCGACCGGGTCTGGAAGACCCCCAACGGCAAGGCGAACTTCATCGTCCCGCGCGGCCTGTCGGCCGATCCCGACACCGAGCAGGCGGATCCGGACGTCATGCGCCTGATCACCATGCGGTCGAACGACCAGTTCAACACCACGATCTACGGCTACGACGATCGCTTCCGCGGCGTGAAAGGCACCCGCATGGTGCTGTTCATGAACAAGGCGGACATCGCGCGCCTCGGGTTCCGCGATGCGCAGAGCGTCAACCTGGTCGGCGCGGCGCAGGACGGCATCGTGCGGCGCGTCGAGGGCTTTCGGGTCCTCGCCTACGACGTGCCGGCGGGCTGCGTCGGGGGCTACTATCCGGAGTGCAATCCCCTGATTCCCCTGTGGCACCACGCGGAGCGCAGCAAGGTGCCGGCGGCGAAGTCGGTGCCGGTCCGGATCGAGGCCGCCCACCCGTGACGGGGGGCGTGCCGTCGCCGCGGCGGATTTCGATGGCGGACATGGCTGGCGATCTCGCGACGGACGGATTATATCAGCCGCATGATAGAGACAGATTCCAAGCTCCACCCCTACTCCCTCGAGATCCTGCCCCCGAAGGTCGACGGCGCCTCCTACCAGTGGGCGATCCGCAAGAACGGGAAACTGGCGCAGCGCTCCGATCGCAGCCTCCCGAGCGAGTCCAAGGCTCGGGAGAACGGCCTCGGCCAGATCGAGAAGCTCCTGTCGGGGATGGGGGACCGGTAGGTCCCGCACGCGACGCAGGACCGTCGGATCGCAGGAGGCCGCCGGCACCCGCGTGGCGCCTGAGAGTTCCGCCGCGGACCGGGCAGGCTCTCGCCAGCCGGCACGCGCCTCAACCCAACTCCAGGCCCGCCCGGCCCCCGTGCCGGGCGGGCCTCTTGCTGCGCGCCGCCCACCCTGCGTTCCCCGGAACCTTCCTGCGTGAGCGCCCACCGCGGTGGGGCACGCAGCATCCCCCTCCCCCGGGGACCCGGCCGTGCCGGCGGGAGCGGGGTCTAGAGCAGCATTCGATCACGCTGCAATCGGCTGCTGCTCCAGGTTTTTGATTCTGCCGCATTCTCTGCGGCGAACCGGTGTCCACTTCGCCGGAGAATGCTCTAGCGCCTGCGGCTGCCGCGCGGCCCCGCCGCGGCGTGCGCGCTGTCGCGGTTCTCGTCGGTCAGCTTGCGCCAGCGGCTCAGGCGCTCCGGATCGAGCCGGCCCGCCGCGACGGCGGCCTGCACGGCGCAGCCGGGTTCGTGGGCGTGGGTGCAGTCTCGGAACCGGCACGCGGGCGCGAGCTCGACGATCTCGGCGAACAGGGTCTCGATGCCCTGCGCGGCGTCGCTGATCTGCAGCGTGCGCATGCCCGGCGTGTCGATGACCCAGCCGCCGCCCGCGATGGCGTGCAGCGAGCGCGACGTCGTGGTGTGGCGGCCCTTGGCGTCGTGCGCCCGGATCGCTCCGGTCCGCTGGGGCGATGCCTCGCCCGGGAGGCCCGCCAGCGTGTTGACCAGCGTCGACTTGCCGACCCCGGACGAGCCGACGAGCGCCACCGTGCGCCCCGGGCCGCACCAGGGCTCCACGTCGCGCACGGCCTGCGGCAGGCGCGGATTGACGGTCACGACGGCGAGCCCGCGCTGGAGGGCCTCGGCCCGCCGCCGGTACGACCCGGCATCGTCCGCCGTGTCGGCTTTGGTGAGCAGGATCACCGGGTCGGTCCCGGCCTGGTTGGCCAGCGCCAGGTAGCGTTCCAGCCGGGCCGGGTTGAAGTCGGCGTTGCAGGAGGTGACGACGAAGAGCGTGTCGACGTTCGCCGCGGCGAGCTGGGGCGTCCTGCTGCCCTCGACGCGCCGCGCCAGCACGGTCCTGCGGGACAGGCGGCGGTGCAGCGTCCCGGTCGACGCCTCGACCAGCACCCAGTCGCCCACGGCGAAATCGCCCGTGCCGGCGTGAGCCGGAAGCGCCAGCGCGACGGTCCCGGCGACGGACAGGGCGGTCAGGCGCGAGCGGTGGACCGTGGCGATCCGCATCGGCGCGAGGCCGGCCTCGCTGGGCTCGCGCTGGTCCTCGAAGAAGTCCGACCATCCCAGGCGCGCGGGCAGGACGGGCGGGTCGGGAGCGGGATGATCGGTCACGGACCCGCCCCATGACACAGCGCGGCGCCCATAGCCAGGGCATGCTGCGGTTTGCCCGCGGGCGCGGTCCGCAAGGCCGCCCGTCGGCGCGGGCCGGCGGCGGCCCCGGCGAGGCGGCCGGCTGGACGACGGGGGCCCACGCGCCACGCCCGTGCCGTGCGGCGCGGCCGCGCCTCCGGGGACCGCCGGCAGCCGCGATCGGACCCGATGCGGCGGCTCCTGCTCACGACCGCTCCGGCCCTCTCGCGGGAGCTTGAGCGGGACCGGCTCCGCGCGCCGGCAGGACCAGCCGCCGAGACATCGCGCAGCGGAATGCGCGCATCCTTTCACCTTGACGCAGAGAAATGAATCCTGAACTATCCCGGCGCGCATCAGTCGGGGGCTCGCCGGAAATCGAACGGATCTTTGTCGACGACGAGGGTTGAAGTAAGGGTGGCATCCACGTCGTTTCGGACGCGACGGACCGGCACGACATGGCTCGGCCGAGCACATCCCGTGCTGTCTCGTCCCTGAACGACCAGGGATATCGGATTTCCCGACGAGCCTGGCGGCCGACCCGAAGGCGGGCTCCGACTGGCGGGCGCTCCCTCGAACGGGAACGCGCCGACGAGAGCGGTGGCGGCAACGAGAATATGGCGCAGCGACAACAGGCGTGCACAACGATCCCATCGGAGCCGCGAGAGCAGCGGAAGTGTCCGTCAATCTTAGAGACTTCGACTGTTGGCGCCAGTATTCGAAAACATCTCTTCGTTGATCATTGTCCGCCCTCTCTCATGGAGACGGCTGTGAGAACCGGTACTCTCATCACGGGTGGCGCCGGGTTCATCGGCTGTGAGCTGAGCCGCAGGCTGAGCCCGGACGACGGTCCCGTCGTCGCCGTCGATTCGCTCCTGCCGCAGGTGCATCCGGCCCGGACGCGCCCGGACGCCCTGCCGGAGCACGTCGAACTGATCGTGGCGGATGTCCGCGACCGTCGCTTCTGGGATGCCTTCTTCGCCGCGTGCCGGCCTCGGCAGATCGTTCATCTCGCGGCGGAGACGGGGACGGGCCAATCGCTGACCCAGTCGGCCCGGCACAGCAGCGTCAACGTCACCGGCACGGCCGAGATGCTCGACGCCATGAGCCGCGTCGGGCACCGCCCCGACCACGTCCTCCTGGCGTCGAGCCGCGCCGTCTACGGCGAGGGTGCGTGGCGGGGGTCCGACGGAGCGGTCTTCTATCCCGGCCGCCGCAGCCATCGCCGGCTCGCCGCCGGCCGCTGGTCCTTCGACGGCCCGGACGGGGCTCCCGCCGCGCCCCTGCCGCACGAGGCGGCATCCGTGCACCCGCACCCGTCGAGCATCTACGGCGCGACGAAGCTGGCGCAAGAACATCTCCTGGCCACCTGGGCGAGCGCCCGCAGCGTGCCCCTGTCGATCCTGCGCTTCCAGAATGTCTACGGGCCCGGGCAATCGCCCTTCAATCCCCATACCGGCATCGTCACGCTGTTCCACCAGCAGGCCCATGCGGGCGAGGCCATCGAAGTCTACGAGGATGGCCAGATCGGCCGCGATTTCGTGTTCATCGACGACGCCGTGGCGGCGTGCCGGGCCGCCCTCGCGGCGCCGCCCACAGCGCTTCGCACGCTCGATGTCGGGTCCGGCACCGCGACGACGATCCTCGACGCCGCCCGCATCATCGCGGGCGCCCACGGCGCACCGGATCCCCGCATCTCCGGCCGATTCCGCGACGCCGACATCCGGTGGGCGGTGAGCGACGCGGCGCCCGCCGCCGACCAGCTCGGCATCCGCGCGACGATCGGCTTCGCCGAAGGATCGCGGCGCGTCTCGGAATGGCTGCTGCGACGCGGCTTGCCGTAGCGTGCGCCGGCGCCGGGGCGCGTCCGGCTATTCCGGGATCTCGCCCGCGCGCGCCGCGGAGTGCCGGGCCTGGCGGACGACCTGCTCGGGGGTCGGCGGATTGGCAGGATGGTGGCTCAGGCAGAGCGGCGTGCGCAGCTTGGAGGGGCGCCCCGCGCCCTCGCTGGCGAAGTAGAACTCGCCGGCCCTCAGCTTGCCGATGTCGGCGCCACCGCCACCGCTCGCGGCAAGGATCTCCTGGGCCGCCGCGATGGTGGCCGGGGCGCTCTGGCGCCCGAAGAACTGCGTCGTGCAGTTCGAGACGACCTGGTTGTGGATGCCCTTCGGGACCTGCGTCGCGACGATCATCCCGAGGCCGTACTTGCGGCCCTGCGCCACCAGCTTGATCCCGCTGCCGAGGCTGGGCGAGGCCCTCTGGGCCGGCAGGAAGCTCTGGGCTTCGTCCATCACGTAGAGCATGCCGCGCGGGGACGGGTTCTTCTTGATCCAGCCGAACAGCGTCATCTGGAGGCGGTTCACGAAGTCCTCGCGCGCCGCCTCGGAGGCGAGCCCGGACAGGTTGATCACGGAGATGCGCGTGCGCGCCGGGTCGCGGCCGAAGAACAGGTGCCGCGGGTCGAGCACGGTGCCCTCGACGCGCAGGAGCGGGTTCGTCGCGATGGCGGCGTGGAGCTGGTCCGCCATCGCTTGGGCGTGCCGGGCGGCGTTGCCGATCTGGCTGACCCCGTCGGGCAGGTCCGCGAGCAGGTCCATGAAGGCGGCAAGGTTGCCGCCGCCCGCCTCCGCGAAGCGCCGCAGGGCATCGGCGAGCACGCCGCGCTGGAGGGCATTCCGCGCGCCGGTGAGCGGCCCGAGCGTCTCGGCCGCCATCTCGATGGCCTGCTGACGCTCGTCCCGGTCCGCGCCCAGCTCCGCGAAGTCGGGCAGCACGGAGAGGAAGAGCGGGTTGCCGGCGTGCACGCCGGGCGTCCACACCACGACCTCGACCCGCTCGGAGTAGAGGGCGGCCTTGGCGTCGTCGTCCGGCGAGAAGTCCTTCGGCCGCGCGGGCCAGGGATCGCCGAGCCGGGCGAGGTCGTTGTTGGGATCGATCACGATCGCCGGGATCCCCGCGAGGGCGGCCTCCTCCACGAGCCGGCGCAACAGGACCGTCTTGCCGGACCCGGAGCCCGCGATGATCGCGGTGTGGCGCGCGAGCAGCCGGGTCGCCAGGGTGACGACCGGCGCTTCGGGCGTGAGGCGGTGCCCGACCGGGATCGCCTCGGGCGCGCTCTCGGGCGCGGCCGCGTCGCGGGCCGCGCGGGCAGGCGCGCCCGTCGGACCGGTCTCCCTGGCGGCGCGCGCCTCCCGGGAAGCCGGAGAGGCCGCGCTCTCGTCCCGCACAGGCGCGGCCGCGATCGCCGCCGAGGGCGGGTCGCCCGGCGCGGGCGTCTCCCCGAGGCGCGGGGCATGGGCCAGGCCCGCCTCCCGGAACAGGGCGGTCGTCAGAAGCGGCTGCTCGGCGCGCAGCCAGCGCTCGAACCGATCGGACGCGCCCTCGGCCTGAGCCCGCGCACGCAGGTCGCGCAGGGCGGCGAAGACCCTGAGGTCGTCGTCGGACGGGTCGATCAGCCGCCCCCCGGCCGCCGAGAAGGCGTCGAAGAGTTGCCTGGTCTTGGTGCCGCTCGGCATCGGGCCGCGGCGGACGAGGAGCAGCGCGCGGTCGGGAATGCGTGCGGAGATGCCGGAGGCCGTGAGCGCCGCGCGCAGACGGGCCTGGAACGCGATGGCATTCTGGTGCTGGAGCGCCCGGTAGCAGACGTGGCGTTCGCGGTCGTTCTCGTCGCGATGGATGAAGGTCAGCCGACCATGCAGGGGCGGGATCTTCTGGTCGGGCTCGCCCTTGCTCGCCACGTCGAGCGTGTCGTCGGGATCGTCCTCCAGCGCGTAGATGTCGAAGGCGTCGCGCAGGAGCTGGCCGAGCCAGCCGTCCTCGTCGCTGCGGATGCCCGAGATGTCCGCCGTGCGGCAGGCGGCGTCGAGATCGAACTCGGCCTCGGGTGGCAGGACCGACGGCCGTCCCGCCGGATCGACCAGGGAGTTGCAGAGCTCGACCGTCCCGCTCGCGAGGCAGTGGCGGCGGAAGGCATCGCAGCGTATCAGGAGGGTGCGCGGCATCATGCCGGCCGCTGCCGCATCGGCGATCGCGCGCTCGCTGAACGGCCACGTCCGCGACGGTGGTGCGAAGCCCACCTCCGCACAGGCCGGCGCCAGCCGGCCGGCGACGAGGGCGGCCGCGGCGGCGCGCTCGTTCATGCCCGAGAGCAGCGTGGGCTCGCCGAAGCGCTCCCGCATCGGCCGGAGCGCGCGGTCCAGGAGGCGTTCCCAGGATTCCTGGAGACAGGTCACCACCGTCATGCTGCGGTCGCACACGATGCTGAGCTCGAGGAGCCCCGCCGCGAGCACTTCGGTGAGGCTCGAATCGACCTCGAGGCCGTCCCGGCCCGCGAGGCGGCTAGCATCGATGATGCCGTCGATCTGGTCGAGGGCGATGAGCGTCGGCCCGCTGAGCGCCATGATCCAGCACATGCCGCGCACGAGCTCGACCGGGGCGGGCGGCGGCGTCTTGAAGCCGAGAGCGATCCGCTCGGCCGGGTCGGCCTCGTAGCCCTGGAGCCAGGCATGCGCGAGGCCGACGGCGCCGAAATCCTGCGAGCGCAGCAGGCAGAGGGCCCGGAACACGTCGAGATGCTTGAGCGCGCGGCCCGGATCGACGCTCATCAGGGCCCGGACCAGCACGTCGACGATGCGGCGCGTATCGATGTTCGGGGTGTTGAACGCGGCTTCGAGCTGCTCCTCGACGTTGAAGCGGCGGGCCACGCCGGCGAGCACAGCGTCCGATTGCCGCCGGCCGTTCGGCATCGTCTGCAGCAAGGCGGTCACGAAGCTCAGGGCCGCGCTGCGCCAGAAATCCGTGAGCCCGAGCACGTCGAGGGGCACGAACCAGGCGCCGGTGCGCCAGGCCTCGCGCCGGAGCTGCCCGACGAGGTGCGTCTTGCCGACGCCGGACTGGCCGACGAGCGCCCGGCCCGTCGCACGGTCGGCCGGCAGCAGGGCCTTCCGGTGCAGGGTCTCGACGATCTCGGGGACCAGCGTCTCGTTCGGGCCGCCGGTCGGCTCCGTGTCGATCCAGATGCTGTCGAGGGTGCGCACCCAGTCGAAGTCGGCCCGTCGCAGGACGTCGAGGGCGTCGCTCATGATTGAATCCAGAGGATGTGGAACGGCTCTCCGGCCGGGGCGAAGGCCGCCTCGCGCTCGGCGGCCGTAAGGGATTTCGGATCGCTGAACTGGCTCAACCGCGCCGTGGGGTCGCCGCGCAGGATCGCCGCGAGACCGGCATCGACGATCGTGCGGTCGAGGTCGGCGAGATGCGCGCGCAGGGCGCTCAGGCGCACGGCCTTGGCCTTCTCGCCGCCCGTCAGAGCCACGTAGGCCTGCTCGATGCGCGCGCGGAGTTGCCTGGGGCCCGGGGGCTTCGCGCGCTTGACGGCCGGCGCCCTGCGCGGGCGGGACGGCGGCGTGTCCGGCGCCGGCTCGGCAGGCATCGGCCCGACGAGGTCGGCCAGCGTCCGGCCCTGCGCCTCGAGGTGCGCCTGCATCCGCTCCAGCCAATCCTGGAGCACGCGGAAGCCCGGCGGCAAGGGCCCGCGCATGTGCGCGCCGGCCCAGTGCCACCCCTTGTCGGCGACCGTCAGCCGCAGGGTTCGGCCCTGCTTCGCGACGTCGATGAACCGGCCGGCGACGAGGGCGTCGCGGTCCGCCTTGCCGACGCGCGGCACCAGGGTGCTCTGCGGGGCGCTCCCGCAGCGGCCCAGCAGGCACCAGAGGATCAGTGCCTGCTTGGGCGTCGGCGTCTCGCTCATCGGCTCACCCCTTCTCCTTGCGCCGTCGCAGGTCGACGACGGCGCGGATCTTCTCGACTGCGAGCGCGAGGTCGGCTGCGACTTGTTCGTTGGTCAGGCGCAGCACGAGGTAGCCGGCCGTCAACAGCTCGTAGTCACGATGGCGGTCGTTGCCGAACTTCGGCTCGGCGCGATGGTCGGGCCCGTCGAGTTCCACGACCACGCGGTATGCAGGGCAGAGCAGGTCGACGCGGGGTCGCCCGCCCCAGGCGCCGACCGGTACCGGCGCGTTGCAGACGAAGAGACCCGACAGATCGGCGTCCTGCGCCAGCGCGGCCGCGACGCGCTGCTCGACGGCACTCGCGTGATGCGCACCGGGGATCGGCGCGATGAAGCGCTCGCGGGCCGTGGCCGGCGCGCGGGCGAGCGCGACCGCGCCGTAGAGGATGCGGTCGTACGGCGCGGCCACGGGCGGGAAGACGGTCAGCGCCGTCACCACCGTCGCCCCATGCCGCCCGCACCATTCCAGCGCCTCGATGACCGGACCGGCCCGCACGTCCGACGCCGGATCCACCTCCCAGACGAGGAGGACGCCGGCCGGCGCGATGACCCCGAGGAGCCGGACGAACTCGAGCTCCCGCGCCATCCGCCGAAACCGCGGCGGCAGGCCGGCCCTGGCGCGCTTCGCCGCCGCCCTGCGCCAGGGGTCGGACGGCACGGCGGCAGAGGCTGCCTCGTCGACGGGCGCGGGCGCATCCTCCTGCCCGGCCCAGTCGGGCCACTGGCCGAGTGCGAGATCGGCCAAGTCTTCGAGGAGCCGGTCGAGGATGCCGCCCGCGGTCGGGAACCCGTCGCACGCGACGAGGAGCGCACCCCGGTTCCGGTCGGGCCGCTGCGCGAGAACGTCGCCCACCTCATCGCGGCCGATGCCCACGATGGTCATGCGCTCGCCACGTGCCAGGCCGGCGATGCGCGGCGCGAGCTCGCCCGCTGCCACCTGCGGCCATGCCGCACCGTCCGAACGAAGGGGGACGATCAAACCACGACCGTCGCGCTAACCCGGACCAGACGCCCGCGCGCCGCGCGGCCGGCGTTCCGCGCGGACCTGGCCTCGAACGATGTGCTGCGCATCAGCCGGGTCCGATCAATCTCCCTGCATGACATACATTCCACCGTCCTCAGGTGAAGACAAGCTTGTGGAAAAATTATTCCATTGGCCGGAATAATGCCGGCCGGCAGGCTCCGCACGAGACCCTGGCCGCGTCGGCGTGCCGGTCCGTCTATCCTGGTTGCAGGTCGCCCAAGTCTTTATCCGCCGGAGCCGAGCCCGCGTCTTCGGCAGCACGTCGATTTCAGGAGCAGGCGGCGCAGGAATGCGAGATCTTCGCGGAACTGCGCTTCCTCGCACTCGGATCGGAGCCGGAAGCCGAGCGCGCGCCAGCCGCCGGCACTGCGCGCCGACGCTCGAATGCCGGCTCCGGCCCGACGATGATTGTCCCGATGAGTTCCGAGCGCGGCACGGACCTCCTGACCCGGCTCGACGAGCTCGCGAACCGCGTCTCCGCGCATCAGGCCTCCCCCCACGGCGTGATCCACGTCCATTCCCGCGCATCCGTGGCCGAACATTTCGTCATACCCGGACTGCCGAGCTTCCTGGCCGTCTATCCGGACGTTCGCGTCAACCTGTGGCTGACCGCGGCGCCGCGCGACCTCCTCGGGAACAACATCGACGTCGCGATCCGCCTCGGGAACCTCGACGAGCCGCAACTCGCGATCCGCGAGATCTCGTCCGGCGATCCCAGGATCCTGTTCGCCTCGCCTGACTACCTGAATGCCAATCCGCCCATTCAGAGCCCGGAGGCTCTCCGCCATCACGATTGCCTCGGCTGGCCGTTCGATGGCCGCTTCGAGGACGGACACGCCATCTGGCGGTTCAGGGAAGGCGACCAGATCCAGGAAGTACGGGTCAAAGGAACTGTGCAGATCAACAACACCAGTCTCCTGATCCAGCTGGCACTGAAAGGACTCGGTGTCGTACTGCTGCCTGTCCGGGCGATCGCCGACCATCTCGCGGCCGATCGACTGCGGCGCATTCTGCCGGACGTCGAGGCGACACCAACCACCTTCGACCATCAGATCTACGCCGTGTTCCAGCGATCAACCTTATACTCCACGCAAGATGTGAGCCTTCATCGAAAATCTGGTGCAAGTCAATCGTCCTCGCTCGTTATCATTCGCGAGCAAAAACGTCGATCCGGACGCAGGCAGCGGACGGCGGGATTTCGAAGTAGCTCGCGCGTCCGTCTAGAGATGGTCTTGCGCATCTTGCAATGAAAGTCATGCCGGATGCGTAGCTGTGCAGGACGATCCGAATGCCCGCGTCCTTGCCCGTGGCTCTGCGCGACCGTACCCTTGCTGCCGTTGCGGCGCATGCGTCCTGCGATCGATCAACATCCGGCGGAGCGCGCAGCGGCGAGGCGACCGGGCGATCGGGCCGGCCGAGGTCAGGTATCTTCGACGCCCGCGGGTGTGTCGTTGTCCCGGGCGCGGTGGAGCAGGTAGATCGAGACGACCATCGTCAGGATCAGCCCACCCAGCACGCCAAGCTCGATCATCGAGGCCCGGAACAGCGCCGCCTTCTGCTCCGTCCAATCCTGGGTGTGGGTGATCTCCGAGGATTGCAGGGTGATCACCAGCACGCGGCGGATCGAGGCGATCAGCCCGACAATCAGGAACGGCTCGCAGGTCAGCCGGCCGGAGCGCATCGAGACCCGCACCGTGTGCAGGATCTCCACCAGCATCAGCAGGAACAGCAGGCGATCGACGACCTCCAGAAGCTGCGTCGGGCCTCCGAACGCCATCATCGCGTGCAGGGTCAGGCCCGCCGCGTCGATGAGCGCGAGCACCGCCGTGAAGGCCAGCAGCAGGCCGAGCGCGGCGTAGATCGCATGCTCCGTGTGCAGGAAGACGAAGGCCGAGGCCCGCGTCAGCCAGCCACTGTCCTGGGCATCATCGGCCATGGCGGGACGCCTTGCGAGATCCGCGTCGTCGATCCGGACACGCGCACGAGGCGTGGTCGTGCTGATCCACCACGGGCGCGGCCCGAGGGCAAGGGCGGTCGTCCCGATCGCGGTGATCTCGGACCCCGCACCGCCGCGTCGCCGAGGAGACCGGCCAGGAGGGCACACGCCAGGCTGTCCCGGACGCCGTCTCCGGGCAGGGCCATGACGAGGCTCCCCATCGTCGCGGCCGCCACGACGAGCGGCACCATCCAGAACCTCGGTGACCGACGCGTGGTGGAGGCGGGCTTCATCCTGCTGCCAGGAACACGGTGCGGATCAGGCTCGCCCAGGTGTGGACGGCCGACCACGGCGGGAGGGCGCGCAGCCGCGGCGCGGCTGGGGAGGATCAGGGCTGCGCCATCGCGATCGGTTCACCACTCGACCTGGAGCGCGACCTTGAAGGTGCGGGGTGCGCCGAGACCGAGGCCGCTCGCGGCGGAGGCGTAGTAGCGGTGGTCGGCGGCGTTCTCCACTCCGAGGCGCAGCGTGGCGAGCGTGGTCGGATCGAGCTGCCGCCGATAGCGCAGGCCGAGATCGACGCGCGCCCACGCGGGGATCCTCTGCGTATTGAGGAGATCCACGTACTGCGAGCCGACGTAGTACAGCCCGCCCGTCAGCGTCAGGCCGCGTTCGAACGGCAGATCGACCTCGCCGTAGAGGCTCGACTGGAACCGCGGCACGCCGATCGGCACCCGACCGTCCGTGAGCGGGTCGCCGGTTCGCTGCGCGACCGGATCGAGGGCCATCACGCTCGCGAGCAGCCGCACGCCCGGGCTCACCTCGCCCGCGAGGCTGGCCTCGAGGCCGCTGTGGACCTGTAGGCCGCTCTGCACGAAGCGCTGCGTCGCCGCGTCGACGTATTCCAGCGAGCGCTCGATCCGGAAGGCAGCAACCGTCGCGATCAACCCGGCGAACTCGGCCTTGGCGCCGGCCTCGACCTGCTCGGAGGGGATCGGCGGCAGGGCGGCGTTCGCGTTGACGGCGTTGGCGGGCGCGATGCTGCCGCGCTGGAAACCCTGCGCGTAGCTCGCGTAGAGCAGCGTGTCCGGGGTGGGATGCAGCAGCAGCGCCGCGAGCGGGACGGCCCTGTCCTGGCTGGTCCGGGCCGTCGAGGTGCCGAGCGCCGTGTCGACGTTGGCGCTGAGGATGTCGACGTAGCGCACGCCGCCGAGGATTTGGACGGCGCCGCCGGGCAGCGTGATGAGATCGGTGGCGTAGCCCGTCCGGACGAGCGTGTCGTTGCTCAGGCGCGCGGAGCCGGTTTGCAGGTCGGGACGCGGGTAGTAGACCGGGTTGAACAGGCTCGAGGCGAGCGGCTCCCCGAACGCGGGTGTCGAGGTGAAGATCCTGTCGTTCTCCACGTCCACGCCGACGCTCGCCTCGTGCCGCAGAAATCCCGTGTCGAAGCGGCCGCGCAGGTTGAGTTGGCCGCCGTCACCCTCGATGTGGGAGTTGATGCGAAACGGGAACAGTGAGTAGTGGCCCGTGGCGTCCCCGATGGTCGGGATGACGGCGAAGTAGTTGTTGCCGAAGAACGAGTGCCGGTAGTGAGCCGACAGGGTCCAGGCGTCGCTGAGGTCGACCTCGGCCCGCACGTAGCCGAGGGAGCCGGGGTTGTCGGTGTAGTTCCAGCGCTGCGCGTAGTTGCGGTCGGCCCGGATCGCCCGCGGCACCGGCACGCCTGGCAGCAGGGTGAAGGGAAGCTGGTCGCGGTCGTTGAAGTTCGCCGCGTACACGAAGTCGGCGTAGAGGCGCACGCGGTCGCTGGGCGCGTAGTCGAGGTTGATCTGGGCGAGTTCGTGCCGCAGGCTGGTGCCGCTGTAGAGGGTGCCGTCGTTGAAGGCGCCGTTGAACCGGAGGCCGAACTCGTCGCGCTCGCCGCCCCGGCGCGAGACGTCGACGTTGGTGCCAACGTAGCCGGGAGCGACGTAGCTCGCCGTGACCGAGGTGTAGTCGAAGGGCAGCGCGCGCTTGGGCACGAAGTTGATGATGCCCCCGATCCCCTGCGAGGTGCTCACGCCGAACAGGACGGCGGACGACCCCTTCAGGACCTCGATGCGTTGGATGCCTTCGAGCGCGAACTTGTTGAGGTAGCCGACCTGTGCCCCGTCGTAGAGGCGGTCGGTGAGCGCGACCTCGAACCCGCGGATGTAGAGTTGGTCGGCGAAGGAGCCGAGCGTGTTCTGCACCGTGACCGAGGCATCGTTCCTGAGGATGTCGGTGGCGACCTGGGCCTGCTGGTCGCGGATCAGCTTGTCGGTGAAGCCGGTGACCGAGAACGGGGTGTCGACCACCCGCTTGCTGCCCAGGATGCCGCCGCTCGTGACGGCGCGCGTCAGGCCGCCGGGCGCGTCGCCCGGTGTCCGGTACGCGTCCAGCCCGACCGGCGTGCTGACCGGGCGTTGTCCCCCGACCGTGATCGTGTCGAGGGCGATCGTCTCCTGCGCACGCGGGGCGACGGAGGATGCGAGCAGGACCAGCACCCCGAGGCACGCGGCAGGCTGAAGTTGGCGGTGGAGTGAGCAATCCGCGCGCACGATCGTCTCGCATGATCCGGGCGGCGGAATGCCGCCGCGGCGACCGGATCGTACGGGGGTGCCGCGGAGAGACGGTATCGCGATCGTGCGCGGAATGTCCCCGTCGTGCTATTCCGGGCGGCGCCGTAGCGGAATGTGAAGTCTGCGTCTCCTCAACACGGCTGAATTTGAAAAATTACAGAGTAGACCGAGCCATCATGGATCGCCGAGACATGCCGTGGAGCCTCCTGGCGCAGACGATGAAGCCGCAGATCTACAAACTCGACACGAGCGCCGGGTTGCGGGCGCGCATCGCCGAGGTGGGTGCGCGCCTGGAGGACGTACGCACCGACACGCGCGGCGACGTGATCATGCATGCGACCGCCTACGAGCGCCGGGAGGGCGCCTACGAGCCCTCCTCGTTCCTGTGGCTCTATCTCTGCACGGGCGGGGGCGGTGCGCTGTCGCGGCGCAGCGCGGCGCAGAGGCTCGACGGGCTGATGAGGCCTGCCCGCGTCGGGATCGGGGCGCCGCACGAAGGCGGAGCGGGCTACTGGCCCGACATGAGCCTGCTCGCGCTGGGCGTATCGGAGCGGCGCCTGACGCGCCTCCTTGCGGAACTCCCCGGCGGGCGCCTGGATGTCGAGGCGTCCGCCTCGCGGTTCCACGACGATCCCCTGCTGACGGCCGCCCTGACCGCGATGTGGCAGAACTCGGAAGCGCACGGGATGGCGACGGCGTTCTTCGATCACGCGGTGGCTGTCGTTGTCCACCGCCTCGACCCAGGCTCGGCACGAGCCTCCCGCGGCGCTGCGTTCCCGCTGACCAGACGACAGGTCGCGCAGACCATCTCGTTCATCGACGCGCACCTCGGCGACGACCTCGGCGTCGAGGAACTCGCCAGGATCGCGCATCTCAGTCCTCATCACTTCAGCCGGTGCTTCCGCCGGACGATGGGCCTGCCGCCCTACGCCTTCATCACCCGGCGCCGCCTCGACCGCGCGGGCGAGCTTCTGGCGAACACAACGGCTCCGGTGGCCGAGATCGCTGGACTCGTCGGGTACGCGAGCCCGAGCCAGTTCACGGCCGCCTTCCGCCGCCACGCAGGTCTGACCCCCCTCGCCTGGCGTCGGTCACGGCGAGCTTGAGACGCGTAAAGCCTGAGTTTTCTCCATCCGCGCCCCACGGCAGCAAGTCCGGCGGCAGGTCCGGCGAAGGGGGCCGCACCCGCGGCATCCTGCCCTCGAACGAGCACGGGGCTCAAGCGGCGTCCAAGCCGTCGTCCCGTCGACGCCGATCGGCCCGGCGACCTTGCAGCACGAGTGTTCGCCGCCCTCCCGACTCGCCGAGATGATTGGCGTCGCCACGCATCTGCGAGGGACGAGCAAGCCTCGACCACCTCAAGCGACGCATGGTCCTCGCCGCCTGATCCACGCACAGCGAGCGCGAACCGCCGATCCCGGGATACCCCACCTGCGTTCGCAGGCTGAGGCTGATCTCCCGCACGCCGACGGCGGCCACGAGATCGGCCGGCACGCGCTCACGCAGCCAGGAGACGCCGGAGCGAGGATGGAGCCGGGGCCAGACCACCGGAGGGACCGTGCGTGCAGGACCGCGGTGTCGCGCGCGGGCTCGCCTGACCACATGATCTGCTCGACGCTTTTGCGGCTCATCCACTTGGGGAGTGGTTGGTGCCCAGGAGAGGATTGGATACAATCCAAAAAAAATAACAGCGAAATCAGATACTTAGATAACCAGCTTCCACAGCGTCTGTACCAACGTTTTGTCCCATCGTCGAGGAGAGCCCCCTACCCTTCTGATCGAGGCGCGGAACGCGATACAGGCCTGTTGCGAAGTCAGCATCGATGTGTGGCGTGGCAAACGGTATCATCATCTCCATCTTATCCACCTTCTGGTCCGCCTCGTAGAGCTTCCTCGGTCGTCCAACCTTGCCCCCCGCGCCAGGGTTGCCTTCAGGCTTTCCACGGTGCGCTCGCGGTGAGGTCGAGGAAGTACTCGGCCATGGCGCCGTGCACCTGCACGGCGAAGCCCTCGAAGATGCGCGAGCAGCCAGCGCCGGTGGGAGCGACGCGCTGGAGGTCGAGATTCTGGTCGGTGGTGGAGACGCGAGCGTAGCCGATGAGCATGTCAGGATGGTGCCGCAACAGGTTATTCCTGGCAGTGGTTTTACTGCCACGCTTTTCTGACATCAGCGGTCGCGCTGCGTTCGCGCGTCAACTGAGGCGGGTCTCAGAAGTGTTAGGAAAATCGTCGTTTACCTTGCATCCTAGCGAGGGCAGCGGAATGACCGCTCGGGGTGGCTTCCAGCCCGACGGCTTCGGAGCGGAGACGGCCTCAAAGCCGACCTCGCCGAAGCAGGTTCACGGGCTCCCGGTCATTCGCTGAACCATGGCGTCATGGCTCGGCCGACGGCCGCCTCGTCGGAAGCGGTCTCGCTTGCCCAAGCGACGATTCCGTCGGGCCGCACGAGCACGGCCTGCAAGCCCAGCCGATCCCGCGCGTCCGCCGCGACATAGCTGATCTTCCCGGAGCGTCGGCTCGCGAGGGCCTGAAGCGACTGGCCAGGATCGAAGTCCAGGAGCAAGCCCTTGCCGTCGCGCAAGAGGCTACCGACCCTCCTCCCGTCGCTCAGCACGAAATCAGGAACGCTGCATCCCACCAGCGGATGGCTGCCACCGAGATCGTAGCGGAGCGAGACGCCCCACACCCGCTCGGCGAAGTATGTCGCGCCGTCTGGCGTCTCGATGAGGTCGCGGATGATGGCTTCGAGGGCGCGCGCGCTTCGGCTCGGCCGCATCAAAGCGGCCTGAGCCCGCGACCAGTCGAGGACACGGGCACCGACCGGATGCCGTTCGCGCTCATAGCTGTCGAGCAGGCCCGCCGGCGCATCACCACGGATCGTGGCCGCAAGCTTCCAGCCCAGGGCCATCGCGTCGCCGAGGCCGAGGTTGAGGCCCTGTCCGCCTAGCGGCGAATGGATGTGTGCAGCATCGCCGGCCAGCAGTACGCGGCCGTTGCGATACGCACTCGCCTGACAGGCACGGTCGGTCCAGGTGGTGGCGAGTTCGAGCCTGGTCATCGTGACGGCGGCGCCCGAGATCCTGCGCAGCACCGCCTCGACGTGTTCGCGCGTGATTGGCGCGGAGCGATGAAAGGCACCCCCATCGAAGTCGGCCAACGCGATCGTGCCGGGGGGCGTGAACAGGTACATGCCCTCCGCGGTGTAGTGGCGGCCGGGCTGTAGCGCGTCCGCGCCGGCCAGCTCGGCCTGGACGGAGTAGCCTGTGAACTCAGGCTCGGTGCCGGCAAAGCCGATGCCTGCCGCCTTGCGCACCGCGCTGCGAGCACCGTCGCAGCCGATGAGCCAGCGACCCCGGAACGCATGACCGCCCGCCTGGACGACCACAGACTCACCTGTCCGGGCGAAGCCCTCGACGCCTCCACCCCGCCGGATCTCGACGCCCGATGCCTGCGCGCGCTCAGCCAGCACGGCTTCGATGCTCGCCATCTCCGCAGCCAGGTTGCTGACTGGGCCGGGAAGACGATGGGGCCAGCGCGCGGTGTCGATCCGGTCGTGGAAGAACTGGATGCCGGCGAAGTGGCCGCCCGGACGGCGCGGCTGCCTCATCCAATGCGCCGTCCCCGGCGTGGCGCGGCTGGCCGCGTGGGCCTCGATCTCATCCAGCAGACCACGTCGGTCGAGGCTCTCGATCGTCGGGACCGACAGGCCGCGCAGCCCGAACGGGGCGCGCTTCAAGGGTGAGGACGGATCACGCGCCTGTTCGAGGACCAGCACGGAGCAGCCGGCCAGCGACAACTCGCAAGCCAGGAACAGGCCGACGGGACCGGCGCCGGCGATGATCGTATCGTAGAGCGTCGCTGATGCGGACATGGTTGGGCTCCTGCGTCGATGTTCGACCGGAGCGTTTCCCGAACCTGAGACCCACGCGGACGAACAGCCGGACGCGCCAGGGCGTCCTTCGTTCGTCGTGGGGATCTGCGGCACGGAGCCAAAGACCAGAGCTTTCGTCACCGAAAGGACTTGGGCTTACCAAACCAAGTCTGCCTTTTCCGACATGGCCGTGATAGCACACCGGTGAACGGGCTGCAAAAGCCACGCTGTGCGGGTCGAAGCACCTCGCTCTCAGCATGGTCCGCTCGCGGGTATCGTATCGCGTTCACCCACCGTCTGGGCTGGGTCGCAAGCAGCCCCTCGTGGCATGTCTGTCGTGCCCGGTTTCATACGCCGCGCCCATGCGAGCGACGCCGGCGCGAAAAGCAGGAAGAGAGCCGTTGCTATCCAGGTTGCTTTCCTGACACTCAAATCTTGCAGTTTTGAGTGCTGCAAAACCGGCGTATTGTTGGTGTACAGCGCTGAGCAATCACTAATCGCTCAAGGTGGGCAGTGGTCTTTCGCAGAACGTCAAGATGCAGATGTGGATGCTCGAGCCGGTCGAATGCCGGCCCACAACCAATTCGACATCCAGATCCGCGTCGTACCGGGATCAAGCCCGAGACGAAGCCTGCTCAAAAACGCAGGCTATGCTTCCATGTAAAAGAAGTGTGCTCTAGAGCACAGACGCGGACGAGCGCAGCACACCCTTGATCCCCAACCATCTGTGAACGTGCGGGAATTCGCGTAGGGCCATGTACCTTATGAGGGCGTCAGTGCACGAGTGTCCCAAGGCAACCCCTTCCCATCTATGGCAGATGCCAGGAGGAAGACCGAAGCCACCCTCTGTCTGGAAGCGCGTCTCTGTGGCCGTCTCCTGAGGCCTCTGGAGTGTAAGCCCACCCGCATCCTCCCCGGCCGCAGGAACGCTTCTACGGCCGCGTGAGCGAGCTGAGGAAGCGGAACATGCCCAGGGCGATCGTCTCGTCTCCCCCATGTGCCGTGAGGCCCGAGAGGCCCTCGATGCACGCGTCGAGAGCGTCAACGGGCTCGGTCCAGGCGCCCTCGACGAGCCAGAGCCATCGCCCGGTCCCGGTCCGCACGTCCCGGTAGGAGGCAACGTCGACGCCCGCTCGCGTCGCGCCCTCGTCGTTCTCGCAGAGATGGACCGCGAGCGATCCCGACCGAGCCATCATCCGGGGCGCGACCGTTTTCGTGAGCCAGGCGCGCAGGCGCTCCGCTTGGCCTGGTTCGGGCCCGAGCTCGGCCGCGAACAGGTCGCCGCCCATCCCGCGGGAGACGGAGTGTGTGACCATGCACCCCATCCGGCTCATGGCGCGAAACAACGGCAGGGAGCTCAGCGTTCGTGGCGTCGGAGTGTTGAGCGCGTGCAGGTAAGCCGCCGAATGCAGGACGTCCCCGGTCGCAACCTCGTACAGGGTGAAGTAGCGCCAGCCGGCGAGGCGCGCGTCCCGCACGCTCTCCACGTAGCGGCGCGCCCGCAGGAAGCCCGGGATGGCGATGCGCTCGGGCAGGTGCTCGTGCGTATACCAATCGTTGAACTCGGCCTCGCGGCCGGGATCGATCCCGCCCCAAAGCGCCAGGGCAGCCTCGCCCAGAAGCCCTCCCGACGAGGCTGGAGGTACAGGGTCGTGGGACATCGGCACCCCTCCCAGTTATTCGAGGATGATCTTGCGCGTGAAAGCGACCGCGTAGTCCGTCATGGCATCGCAGCAAGCCGAGGCGCCGTCCTCGTCGCCCCGGCCAATGGCTTCGGCGAGGTCGGCGTGGACGCGCGCGACCTCCATGAGGTCGCCGAACCGGTCTCGGTGGACGTAGAAGAACCGGCGCGACAGCGCGTGGAGCGGCGACAGAGCGCGGGCAGCGAAGGGATTGCGGGCGCAGCAGCAGGTGAACTTCTTGAGCGCGAAATGGACCCGCAGGTAGAGGAGCGGGTCGCGCCGCTCGCCTGCCTCGCGCAACTCGACCGCGCCCCGGATGTGTGCCTGCTTCTCGATGTTCGTGGCGCGACGTGCGGCCCACACGGAGACAAGCCGCTCCAGCTCCCGGCGCGTGTCGAGCACGAGGAGCTGCTCGGACACCTGCACCTCCGTGATCTTGATGCCATGCCGGCGCAGAAGAACGACGAGATGGTCGGCCGCCAGGCGCTGGAGGGCTTCGCGGACCGGGGTACGCCCGATCCCGGTTCGCTCGCTCAAAGCCGCCTCCGACCACAGGCTGCCGGGCGGCAGGGCCGCCGTCACGATCAATTCCTCCAGCGCTGTGTAGGCTTGGTCGCCGAGGCGGATCCCGGCATTCGCGGCGGTTGGTTCGATGGCGGTGGCTCGGACGGGAAGCGGGCTTCGGGAAGGCGGCAACGGAGGGCGGCTCCATGCAGGAGTCGGGCCCCCGTCGTAGGCCAATTTCTCGCCCGGCGACAGCGGCCGGGCGCCCGGCTGGCCCGTCGCGATCAATCGAGGCGCGCCCCGTCGCGGTTCAGCCGCTCGCGCAGGTCAGCCCCTGCGATCGCGCGGGGCGGGATGCGCTCGCGCACCGCGATGGCGGCCGCGTGCCCGATGGCGTGCCCGTAGCTGAAGCACTGGGCCGTGACCCGGGCGGAGGCGACGGCCTCGTGCTCTGCCGAGAGGCAGCGGCCGGCGACGAGCAGCCCCTCCCCGCGCTCAGGCACGAAGCAGCCGTAGGGCACCTCGTAGACGTCGTCGAGCAGCCACTCGACCCGAGGCTTCTCGCCGGCGTGGAGCTCGATCGGCCAGGGAGAGCGGGCGATCCCGTCGGCGAACTTCGCGCCAGCCAGGATGTCGGTGTTGCGAAGAAGCGAAACGCCCCTGGCCTGCCGGGTCTGACGCACCCCGACTTGGACACCGGTGTCGTTCACGAAGCTGTCCTCGCAGCCCGCGAGGTGGTCACGGAAGAAGCGGGCGTACTCCCGCATCTGGCGGCGGCCCTCGATCTCGGCCTCCGTGAAATCGCGGGCATAGAGCGTGTTCAGCTCGCGCCCGTCGGCCCCGATGACGCGGGTGCAATTGCAGAGGAGTTCGCCAGGGCGGGTTGTGGTGAAGAGCCAGATCTTGGCACGCGGGAGCATGTAGCCGTTCCCGGCCCCCTTCTGGCGAATGAGGGCGGAGACCGCCTCGCCCATGATCGTGTCGGTGCCGTAGGCGCCCAGGAACCGTGCCGTGTCGACGCCCATGAGCCGGAAGATCATCGTCGGGTTCTGGACATGACCCTCGTGGCCGATGAACGAGGGAAGCCCCGCCATCGCCACGACGTCGGCGTCCCCGCTCGCGTCGACCGTCACCTTGGCGCGGATGTGAGCCGAGCCCTGTTTGGTGTAGGCGACGACGCCCTCGACGCGCTCGTCTCCCTCCACCAATGCCCCGACCACGACTGTGTGGTAGAGCACCTGGACGCCCGCTTCCGCCAGGAGTGCGTCGGCGGCCTCGCGCCACACCAGCGGATCGTGGACCCGGGTGTAGGTCTTGCCGTAGCGCACCGGCGCGGCAAGGCCGCCGCGCGCCTCCATCGCCGCCACGAAGTCGTCGAGAAAGCCGTGGACCACTTGTCGGGGCGGGGCGGCGCGATCCTCGGTGGCGGCGTACATGCCGCAGACCGTGCCGGAGAGCCCTGCCACTGCCCCCCCGCCGCAGAAGCCGTAGCGCTCGAGCAGAGTGACCCGGGCCCCCTGTCGGGCCGCCGTCACCGCCGCGGCCACGCCCGATGCGCCGCCGCCGACGACGAGCACGTCGGTGTCGAGGAGGATCTGGCTGCGTTCGTCGCGCAAGTGTGGCACGTGCAACTCCCGTTCGATGCGCTCCAGAGTCTCAGGGAGGCGGAGCGAAGCACCCGATGGACCCCGAAGTCTTTTGTCTTGCCGCGTGTCCAGACGGGGGACAGCGATCCCGTTTCTCGGACCGGCTCGGGAGCCGCGCACGCTTCATACGAAACGGCCACGGCTCCCAGTCCTTGTATCACTTGGTCCGCGACGAACAGGTGCCCACGTCGTCGGACAAGGCTCTCGAGCGCTCCCTGGTGCCGGCGTGCCACCGCTTCGCCGGCTCGTGTCTCTGATGTGCCGCAGGCGTTCCGAGGTTTAGCCGCAGGGCACTTGGCGCGGACCTGCTTAGAGCATTTTCCGGCGCAGTGGACACCGGTTCGCCGCAGACAATGCGGCAGTATCAAAAACCTAGAGCAGCAGCCGATTGCAGCGTGATCGCATGCTGCTCTAGTTGACGAGGGCGCAGCCGCCTCCTTCGAGCGGCCGGAACGCGTCGGCCGCCGGGACGGTGCGCAGGAGCCTGTAGTAGTCGTAAGGCCCCTTGCTCTCGGCCGGCGCCTTGACCTCGAAGAGGTAGAGATCGTGCGTCACCCGGCCGTCCCCGCGCACTTCGCCCTTGCCGAAGAGCGGGTCGCCGGTCGCCATGTGCTTCATCTGGCGGACGATGGCGGTGCCATCGTCCGTGGCCGCTGCCGCCCGCGCCTTGAGGTAGTGCGTCACAGCCCCGTAGACGCCGGCATGAACCATGTTCGGGTACACGCCGTTGTTGCGCTCAGCGAAGCGCTTGGCGAAGCCGCGGGTGCCCGGGTTGAGATCCCAGTAGAAGGCCTCCGTCAGCACCAGCCCCTGCGCCACCTTGAGGCCGAGTGAATGGATGTCGCTCAGGGTGATCAGCATGCTGGCGAGCTTCTGGCCGCCTTGGACGAGCCCGAACTCCGCCGCCTGTTTGACGCCGTTGATCGTGTCGGAACCGGCATTGCCGAAGGCGACCACCTTGGCGCGCGAGCCTTGAGCCTGGAGCAGGAAGGACGAGAAATCGCCCGTGCCGACGGGATGGCGCACCTTGCCGAGGATCCGGCCTCCGGCCGCCGTCAGCGAGTCGCTCGCGTCCCGCTCCAGCGCATAACCGAACGAGTAGTCGACCGTGATGAAGTACCAGGTATCGAAGCCCGCTTTGGTCAGGGCGCCGCCGGTGGAGTTCGCGAGCGCCCAGGTGTCGTAGGTCCAGTGAACCGTGTTCGGCGAGCAATTCTTGCCAGTCAGGTCCGAGGTGCCAGCACCCGAGACAAGCAGCACCTTGTTCTTTTCGCGCGCGATCTCCGACACGGCGAGCGCGACCGAGGAGGTCGGCACGTCGGCGATCACGTCGACGCCTTCCTGGTCGAACCAGCGCCGCGCGAGGGCCGAGCCGATATCGGCTTTGTTCTGATGATCGGCAGAGACGATCTCGATCGGGAGGCTGCCGATCCGGCCCCCGAAATCCTCGGCCGCCATCTGTGCCGCGAGCACCGATCCGCGACCGCCGAAATCGGCGTAGATGCCGCTCATGTCCGTGAGGACGCCGACCCGCACGGCCTTCTCGCCCGCCCGTGCGGCCTCGGTCGAGATGCCGGCCATGAGACCGACCACGAGACCAGCCGCGTGGCATGTCGCCATCAGGACGGCCCCAATGCCCCTCGCCTCCATGAGATCCTCCCGGGGTTCATGCTGCTTCGGTCCTTGCCGGACCTTGGCGGGGCCTGGAACGACCCCGGAGGGAATGCGGGCGGAGACGCGTCCGCCCATTCCCGCGATGATGGACAAGCGTTGATCGGGCGCCTGGCGGGTGCCTGCCGCTCAACCAGCGAAGAGCGCTGCATCCATGAAGGGGAGCGGGTCGGCGATCCGGTGCGGCGCGAATTCCATCTGGTCGAGGATGTCGCGCCGGACGTCGACGCCGCGCGCGATCTCGATGAGGGCGAGCCCCTGGGGCTCGACCCGGAAAACGGCGCGCTCAGTGATGACGAGCGCTGATTGCCCGCGCTCGGCCACGCCGGTGCGGACCGGGTAGGTCACCTGGTCGGCCCGCGCCACGAGCTTGCGCACCGATCCCTCCTTGGCGATCCTCAAGCCCCCCTCCGTCATCGTGCAGGCGAGGCCCCCGGTTGTGAAGGTCCCGGTGAAGAGGAGCTCCTGCGCGTTCTGCGCGATGTCGATGAACCCGCCCGCGCCAGGATTGCTCGCGCCGAACCGGCTGACGTTGACGTGCCCTTCCTGGTCGAACTGCGCGAAGGCGAGCGCCGCGAAGGGACAGTTGCCGCCATCGATAAAGTCGAATTGCTGGAGCCCGTCGAGCAACGCCTCCGGTCCCATGTTGGCGGAGAACTGCCATCCGCTCATCACGACGCCGCCGAAGGGGCCGTGTTCGGTGGTGAACTGGTAATCGTCGATCCGGCCGTCATCGAACAGGCCAGCCTCGGCCATGACGAGGGGTGCGTCCGATGAGGCGCCGAAGCCGAAGATGCTGGTGCGGCCGGAACGAACCTCTGCGGCCGCGCGCCGCGCGATGACCTTGTCGGGACCGAGCGGCAGCCGAGGGAGGAGCGAGGGCGCTGCCCGCGTCCCGCCGAGGTAGATCGGATCGAACGGGTTGTCAGTGCCCGCCATCTGTTCGGGCTCGACGACGTAGTGGTCGACGAGCGCGCCGGGCACGCGCACGAAATGGGCAGGCCGCGAGTGCCGCTCCACCTCGCGCTTGACCTGCGCCACCACGATACCTCCTGACGCCTTCACGGCGAGCGCGAGTGCCGTGTTGGAGGACATCAGGGCCTCGTCCTCGTAGGACAAGTTGCCGAACGCGTCGGCCGACGAGGCTCGGATGAAGCCGACGTTCAGCGGGAAGGTCGGATAGAACAGATATTCTTTACCTCGAAACTCGATCAACTCGATGAGATCCTCGGTGGCGCGGTCCGTGAACTTGCCGCCCTGCTGACGCGGATCGGCGTAGGTCCCTAGACCGATTTCGGTCATGTAGCCGGGGCTCTTGCGCGCCACCTCCCGCAGCCAGTGCATGCTCGCGCCGATCGGCCAGCTATAGGCTTCGACGCGGTTCTCCCGGATGAGCCGCATCAGCTCGGGCCGGGTCCGTTTCACGGGGTGGAGCGGGTTCACGTAGGACCCCGACACGATCCGCTTCATCAGGCCTTCGACGGCGACGTGATCCATCCCACGGATGTCGATGGAGTCGCCGGTTCCGCAGGGGAAGTAGAACGTGAGGCCGCCCGGCTGGCCGTCCCGACGAAAACGCTCGCCCAGGGCCCGCAGCAGGGCGTCCGGCGTGATCCACCCGATCACGCCGACGCTCGCGACGGTGTCGCCTGGACGGACCAGGCCTGCGGCCTCCGTGGCAGTGATGCGCTTGGTCATGCCTTCACTCCGAAGCGCCGAAGCGTTCCTTGCGCGACCGGATGGCCGCAATCGGCCGCGAACAGGCGGTTCGCCCAGACGTCTGAAGCTTCGGCGGTGCCGGCCACGAGGGGGGCATAGAACTGCTTCGTCGAGGCAACGGCCGGCGGCGGGAGCGCCGCGAGGAGTTCCGCCTGCCGCAGGGCGGCCTCGAGTGCGGTCTCGCCCGCGGCCGCGAGATGGTCCGCGATGCCCAGGCGGTGCGCTTCGCGACCATCGAACGCCTCGGCACCCCAGGTCAGCCGGCGCGCCGCAACCGGCCCGACGCGGGCGACGACCGCCTGGAGGCCCCAGGGCGGGATCCATCCGATCGTGACTTCCGGCAGGTGCCAGCGGGCCTCGGCGCTCGTCACGACAACGTCGCAGGAGATCGCCAGCACGAAGCCGCCGCCAAGCGCGAACCCGTCCACGGCGGCGACCACGGGCGTGCTCAGGAAGGCGATCGAGCGCGCCAGAGCCGCGGTGTGTGCCTCGTGTACGCACATGCCGGCGAGATCGGTTTCGGCAAGTTCCTTGAGGTCGCTCCCGGCGCAGAAGCCCGGGGCCGTCCCAGTCAGGACAATGGCGTGCGCGTCCGCATCATCATCCAGGTGCGAGAGCTCGCGCGACAGGTCCTGCACGAGCTGCACGCCGATCGCGTTCCGCCGACGGGGCCGGTTGATGGTCACGACTGCGACCGTTCCTTTTCTTTCTACAACGATGTCCGGCACGCCTTGCCTCCCATGGATATTGTTACCATGGTACAAATGTGCGAAGGCAGTCAACTGCCGCCATGCGGCTCGGAGCCACTCAGCAAGGGAGGTCGGGAGGAATGGCTATCAGGGCATCGCTGCGCGCGCTGGGCGTGAGCACCGCGCTCACGCTCATGGTCGCGCTGACGGCCGGCGCCGCGTCAGGGCAGTCGGAAACCCTTTCCGTGAAGATCGGTGTGCTCACCGATCTCTCAAGCCTGTACGCGGACACGAATGGGACGGGCTCGGTTCTCGCCACGCGCATGGCGATCGAGGATTACAAGGCCGCAGGCGGCACCGTGAAGGCCGAGGTCGTCTCGGCCGACCACCAGAACAAGCCTGACGTTGGCTCAGTCATCACGCGGGAATGGTTCGATCAGGGCGGGGTCGACGCCGTCGTGGACGTCCCTAACTCCGCCGTCGCCTTGAGCGTGGTCGAGCTGGCGCGGCAGAAGAACAAAGTGTTCATGAACTCGGGTGCGTCATCGTCCGATTTCACGGGCAAGAACTGCTCCCTGAACAGCATTCACTGGACTTACGACACCTATGCGCTCGCGACAGGCACGAGCCGAGCCGTGGTCGCCTCCGGCGGAGACACCTGGTATCTGCTGACGGCGGACTACGCGTTCGGCCACACGATGGAAGCCGACATCCGTAAAATCCTCGCGGCGACTGGCGCGAAGGTCGTCGGGAGCGCTCGGACGCCGCTGAATACTCCGGACTTCTCGTCCTTCCTGCTCCAGGCGCAGGCGTCCAAGGCCAAGGTCGTCGGCCTCGTCAACGCCGGCGGCGACACCATCAACGCGATCAAGCAGGCCTCCGAGTTCGGGATCGCGCAGGGCGGCCAGAAGATCGCCGCGATGGTACTCTACATCACTGACGTGCACTCCCTCGGCCTGAAAGTCGCGCAGGGGCTGCAATTCACGGCGGCCTACTACTGGGATCTGAACGACGGCACGCGCACCTTCGCCAAGCGCTTCGCTGAGCGCAGCAGCGGCCGCATGCCGACGCAGCTCCAGGCTGGGGCGTATTCGGCCACGCTCCACTACCTCAAAGCCGTCGAGAAAGCCGGAACGAAGACCGATGGCAAGCGCGTGGTCGAGGTGGCGAAGAGCCTCCCCACGGACGACATGGTGTTCGGCAAGGGCTCGATCCGCGCCGATGGACGCAAGCTGCATAGCATGTACCTCTTCGAGACGAAGACCACGTCGGACTCGAAGGGACCTTGGGACTACTACAAGTTGGTCCGGACCATCCCGCCCGAGGAGGCTTTCCGGCCGATGGGCGAGAGCAACTGCCCGTTCGTGACCGGCTCGCGCTGACGCACTGGTCCCGCGGCGCGGAGGATCCGCCGCGAATCCCTCGTTCCGCGGGATGCAGGCCATCATGAGATCCCGCGGGTACTGGGAGGTGTGGGCATGAGCGTCGCTCTGGTCACGGGAGCCGGCGGGGAGATCGGCCGGGCGATCGCGCTGAGGCTCGCGGCGGCCCACGACGTGGCGGTCGTCGACATAGATGAGCGCCTCGGGACCGAGACGGCGGAGATGATCGAGGGACTCGGCCGGCGCGGCCTCTTCATCCGTGCTGATGTATCGGTGAGCGAGGACGTCGCCCGCTCGGTCGAGGCGGCGGAGACGCGCCTCGGCCCGATCACCGCCTTCGCGAACAATGCCGGCATCGAGGGGGTGATCGCACCGATCCACCTCTACCCGGATGAAGTCTTTGACCGCCTTCAGGCGGTGAACGTCAGGGGCGTGTTCCTGGGGCTCAAGCACGTCCTGGCTCGCATGATCCCACGCCGGCACGGGGCCATCGTCAACACGGCGTCGACCTCGGCGATCAGGGGCCGCGCGGGCCTTTCCGGCTACGTTGCCAGCAAGCACGCGGTGCTCGGCCTCACCCGGTCCGCCGCGCTGGATGCAGCCGGCACGAGAGTGCGGGTGAATGCAGTCCTGCCCGGCCCCATCGAAACGCGCATGATCCGGTCGCTCGACGCTCAGGTTCAGGCGAGTGGCGAAGAGGGCCTACGTCGGGCCGGTGCGGCGCCATACGGGCGGCCCGAGGACGTGGCGGGCGTGGTGGCGTTCCTGCTGTCGGGCGACGCCGCGCACGTCAACGGCGCGGCCTGGACGGTGGACGCCGCCGCGACGGTCGCGTGAGAGCGGGGCACCAGCCGCGCGACTGTGCAAGGGCAGCGCATCGGCGGAGGCGCACCGGGTTTGCGCGTCATGGGTTCCAGCCCCTTTCGGGCACGCTGGAAGGAACGTCGGCATTGCCGCGAGGGCACGCGAGCACCGCATGCGAAGCGAGGTACCCTCCGCCCGTACCTGCAACGCCGTGAGATGCGGCTTGGCACGACGGCGAGACTCCTGGTCGGCGTGATCGGGAACACGCACGTGGTCGGGAGCCGTTTGCCCACCCGGCGCGTGGGCGAGAACACCTGCGAGCCGAGGCGGAGTTCACCGGTGCCCAGCGACCCATGTTTGCTGGAACGCCGCGGACCACCGACCTCGCGGAGCTTGTTCGAAGTCGGCATCCGGTTGCAGGCGCATGCTCCTACTCATTGTGTCATGCGGCCCGGTGCTGACCCCGATACGCGCCCTCCAAGCGAGCTCCTGGTCGAGCTCGTGATGGCGGGTACTCATGCATTCAATCCCGGGCGATCACTTCGTTTGCGGACACCTACTCTCACAGACCGAAACTGGGGCGAAGCGGGGTCGCACACGCGGGCTCAAGGCCGTCGGAGGGCCGCGAGGGGCGTTTGCGACGGCGGCCCTCGGTGAGGCAAGGCGTATCCGATCGTGTCCGATAAACGGGACTTACCGAACACGCGCGGCGCCCGGCACCTGGGGCGGTTTCAGCCGTATATCGGGTGACAAAGCGCCGCCGCGGGGTCCACTGCCCGCATGGCCCGGGCCTCGCGGGTGGTGCCGGAGGAAGCGGAGGGTGCGCTCACGCCGGGCGAGCACCTGGTGGTGACGGCGATCGCCTAACCTGCCGCCGGTGACCCGGCAGGAGATGTCGCGGCTGCCCGGCCGCGAGGTGAGCCGCGACGTGATCGCTCGTCTCAAGCGGCTGGATCTGGTGCGAGCGGGCCCGCGATCGCCGGCACCGGGAGCGCCCTTGACCTACGTGACCACGCCGGCGTTCCTGGCGCGGTTCGGCCTCGGCTCCCTGCGCGAGCTGCCGGACATCGAGGCGCTGGAGGAGACCGGGCTGCTACAACCCAGTGAAGCCGTGCCTGAGCTCACGGATGAGCTCGACGCTGCGCCAGGATGGCTGGACGACGAGGAGTGAAGGCGCAAGCAACCGATCACGTCACCAGAGGATCGCAGCGGTCCACTTTGGATGGTTCACATCTTCACGGTTCACTTTGGCCCTGAAATACCGCCTTCCTGAACCAGCTTCAGCCTCGTTCAGGAAGGGTATACTCATAATGAACTGACGCAGGCGGATGGCGGAAGGAGAATGCGCCACGGCCACCAGCTACGTGGTCTATCAAGCCATCTTGAACCACGCCAGTCGTCGCTGAAGGAAAGTGATTGTGGAGCATGCGAAAGCGGTACAAGACAGCACGGCCAATCAGGAGGTGTTTTCTGCCCTGGCGAAAAGAACCGAGGGCGACATTCCGATTGCTGAGGCTGCTCAAATCTCACGCCTTCGCTGAAAATCTGTTCGAAGAACCGCCATCAGCGATCAGGGGAGCTTTCTATTCAACCGGCATTTACGCTGACGAACTGGAAACGTCTCGAGCGTCCACAATTTGGTGGATCTCGCGGCAATGGTTTGTGAGGTTTGTGCACGATGACACAAATTTTTTCAGAGGAGTTTCTATCTGATAGAAATAAATATTTGCTATGAAGCCATAAACTGCAGCATCAAAACTGGTCGGAGTTTCACCGAACACGAAGCCAGCTTGAGGAATGAAGTTCGCAAGAACCTGAAGATCGTCAATCCCACGTGCGTAGACGTCAGCTGGCGTATAACGGCCTATACCTTGGTAGTGATAACGCTGGGCATTGAAGTCGCGTGCCTTGCTTAGCTGTTCATCCGACAGCTCAGGATGCTCTCGCTGCAATGCATCGCGGAAGGCAGGCCAGAACTGCTCATCCTTCCAGCGGGAATAAGACATGACCCAGTACAAGTCGTCGAGCATGCGGGTGATGAGAAGACCCATGTCGCGCTGGGCGGTGGTCAGGCCGCCATCGAGGGTAAGACAGTATCGGCGAGCGAGGTACGAGATAATGGTGTCGCTGTCGCCGACCGTTTCACCGTCGTCGACGATGTAGGGAAGTTGCCCGCGTGGCGCCCCCGACGCATCCACGATGTGCTTGTGCACGAAAGGCAACCCTGCCAGTCTGAGGAAGGCAAAGACCTTCAGCCCATACCCGTTATTGTCCGCGACACCGAACAGACCCGGATAAGAGTACAAGGTGATCATGGGCTTGCTCCTGGAAATGGCCTGGCTTCTGAGTGCGCTGCGCGCTCAGAAGCGAGCGCTCTTACTTCGGAAGATTAGCTTCGCACGCTGGGACGGCTCGCACCCTGACCTGTGGATTCTCTAGAAACGCGATGGATGAAAGCGATCCACCGCGTAGACTTCAGACACTTGACATGCAATTTATAAATCCATATTACAAGCCGCTGGTGTGAAAAAACTTAAATAGATGCGATTTATAAGTCTGACCTAACTTGCCAATACTAGGACAGCAAGATAATACGTTGTTGACTAGATTGCTCTTATCGCACAATCGGCTGGCGGATACCGTCACGGCGCGATCTGCTCAGGGCTTCCACGAAGATGGGCTCCCAGGACCGAATATGCCGGCGGAGCAGGTCCGCGACCGCCTCAGCTTCGCCCGCAGTGGTGAGATCAAGGAGCTGGTAATGTTCGGCAACCGACCCCTTCTGCCGCTCGAAGCCGGCGCGCGACGAGATGCCGTAGAGACGCATCTTGTCCCTGAGGCCCATGACCGTCTCCGTGAGCAGCTCGTTCTTCGCCTCCGCGGTGAATGCGCGGTGAAAGCGCCGGTCGGCTTCCAGGTAGCCTTTCACATCCTCGTTCTCCACCGCCCGCGCGATGGCGTCGGCCAGTGGGTAGTGAACCCTGAGGTCGCGCTTCGGGCGGGCGGCGACCAGCCGCGCGGCGTGCACCTCCAGCACCTCCCGCAAATCGAACAAGTTCCGCAATTCACTCAAGCTGGGTTCCACCACCTTGAAGCCGCGATTACGCACGGGGTCGATCAGGCCGTTGCGCGAGAGTTCCAGCAAGGCTTCGCGGACCGGCGTCGTTGAGACGCCGAGACTCACTGCCAGGCTCGGCACCGAGTACATGGTGCCGGGGCCGCTCTGCCCGGAGATGATCTCCGCGCGCACCTGCTCGAGCACCCGTTGCCGCAAGTTCTGATCCATGGCGCCGCCGCTCTCCCGAGGCCGTCTGCGTCGCAGCAGCCTCTCTCCCGAGACTACGGAATTCATCCTTGACGCGCCAGGTGACGCGTGACTTAAATGTGTAACGCGCTACTGTGAAGCGCTAGCGCGGCGGGTGCGTCACATGCAGCGCCGCAAGGGCCAGTACCGGTTGCCACTCCGGACGATGGCGCCGCACCGGATCCCTACCGACCCTGAGGTGCATCATGACGTTCTGGCACTCGGACCTCACCGCTCACGCCCGCGACGAGGACGCGTTCCTACAGGGCGCCGGACGCTACGTGGACGATATCCGGCTCGAAGGCCAGGCCCACGGCTACGTGCTGCGCTCGCCCCATGCTCACGCCCGGATCCGCAGCATCGACACGGCGCGGGCACGCCGCGTCTCGGGCGTGCTCGCAGTTCTGACCGGAGCAGACGTCGCCGGCATGGTCCAGCCACTCGGCTGCGTGATGCCCCTGACCTCGCGCGACGGCACGCCTCGCGTCGAGGCGGATCGCGCCATCCTGGCCATCGACAGGGTGCGCCACGTCGGTGATGGCGTTGCCTTCGTGGTCGCCGGGACGCTCCTCGAGGCCGCGGCTGCAGCGGAGCTCGTGCAGGTCGACTACGAGGTTCTTCCCGCGGTGGCCGAGCCGGGCAAGAGAGCGGTGCCGATTTGGCCGGAAGCCCCCGACAACGTCTGCTTCGACTGGCAGTTCGGCGACGAGGACGCCTGCAGCCACCTGCTCGCGCAAGCCGCGCACGTCGCTCGGATCACACTCCGCAGCCCGCGGGTCGTCGCCGTCCCTGTCGAGCCACGGGCGGCACTGGGCGTCTACGATTCCGCCGCGGACGAGTACACCCTGGTGAGCAACACCCAGGGCGTCCACTTCGTCCGCCGCGTCTTGGCCAAGGCTTTTGACCTACCCGCTGAGAAGCTGCGGGTGGTGACCCCCCATGTGGGAGGGGGGTTCGGCAGCAAGATCTTCGCCTATCCCGAGCAGGCGCTGGTCCTTGCTGCAGCTCGCATCACGGGGCGGCCGGTGCGCTGGACATCGACGCGAACTGAGGCCTTCCTGTCCGACACTCAGGCTCGCGATCACCACACCGAGGCGGCTCTCGCGTTGGACGCGGAAGGGCGATTTCTCGCTCTCTCCGTGCAGAGTACAGTGAACTTAGGAGCGTACCTGTCGCAGTACACGCCGCTCACGGCCACCGGCGTGGGCGCGCCGGTACAGGCAGGAGCTTACCGCTTCCGCGCCATCGCCATCAGCGTGCGCGGCATCTTCACGAACACCGTGCCGGTCGACGCCTATCGCGGCGCGGGGCGGCCCGAGGCGAACTACGTGCTCGAGCGAGTTATCGACCGCGCGGCCGCCGAACTCGGCCTCGATCCCGCCGCGCTACGGGCCCGCAACCTTCCGGAGGCGCAGGCGGAACGCCTCACGGCGGTCACGGGACTCGTCATCGACGGTGGGCAGTTCGCGGACAATCAGCGGCGCTGCCTGCGAGCCGCCGACCGGGGCAGTTTCCCGCTGCGCCGCGCGGAGAGCGCGCGTAGGGGGAAGTTGCGCGGCTTCGGCTTCGCCAACTACCTCGAGTCGAACGGCGGCCTCGCTGTCGCCCGTATGATCGAACCGGATCGGCTGCCGGTGGAGGGCGCGGCGCTGACGTTCGGCCCCCACGGCGAGTTGGACATCGTCGTCGGCACCCAGTCCACCGGACAAGACCATGCGCTCCCGCTGATCCTGCACGCGGCCCGGAGCTTTGGCCTCGCACCCGAGAAGGTGGTCGTGCGCCAGGGCGATACCGGCCTTCTCGGCCGAGGCGGCGGGACCGGTGGCTCGAAGTCGCTCCTCACCTCGTCGGTCGCGCTGGAGCAGGCTGTTGCCGACGTCGCCGCTAAGGGCTGCGCACTGCTGACGCGCGAATGGAAGGCGGCCTCGGGCGAGATCCAGTTCGAGCGTGGGTTGTTCGTGCTGCGCGGGTCCAATCGCGTCATGAGCGTCGCCGAGGTTGCCTCGGCCTTCCCCCGTTCTCTCGACGGCGAGTCGCGCGGCATCCTCAAGCATGGAAGCTGCGCGAACGGCTGTCACGCCTGCGAGGTGGAAATCGATCCGGACACGGGCGAGATCGAGGTCGTTCGGTACACGGCCGTGGACGACTTCGGCGAAGTCCTGAACGAGGCAGCTGTGCGTGGCCAAGTCCAAGGCGGCGTGGCGCAGGGTCTCGGCCAGGCGCTCTCGGAACATGCCGTGTACGATGCCGTCACGGGGCAACTCCTCACGGGCTCCCTGCTGGACTACGCCGTGCCTCGCGCCGCGGCAGTGCCCGACATTCTCTGGATCAACAACGGCCTGTCCTCGCGCACCAACGTGTTCGGAGCCAAAGCCTGTGGCGAGGCCGGTGCGAGCGCCGCCCCACCGGCGGTTATGAACGCCGTCGCCGACGCGCTCTCGGCCTATGCCGCCGCGCGTTCGCTGCAGATGCCGGCGCGCGCCGCGGACGTGTGGCGGGTGATCCATGCTGCCGCCTGAACCTTCTGCGACGGCGAGGTGGTGGGCGCGAGCGAGCACGCTGACGTCGGACCTGCTCGTGTTCGATCCGCATCGGCTCGGCTGGGTGCTGGCGATGCGCACGATGATCGGTCTCCTGCTGCCGCTCATCCTGGCGCGGCTGCTCGACCTGCCGGCACTCGCCTGGGTCGGCATCGGCGCCTATCTGCTCGCCATCGGGGATTGCATGGACGATGGCGATCACCAGCAGCCGCTCCGCCTCGCCATCGGCTCGCTCCTCGGCGGCCTCGCGCTCGCAACAGGTGTCCTGGCTGGAGCCAGCCTGCCGCTCGCCGTGGCGGGCATGCTGGTCTGGGGCGTGCTGACTGGCCTCCTCGGCGTCTACGGCAACGCCTTCGCCACCATGGCTCTGCCTGTCGCCTGGGCCTACGTGGAGCTCGGCCTGCCGAGCGCGGACCACGCGCTCTCCACCGCTCTGTTCATGGGATCGCTCTTTGTCCTTGGGGGCGGCCTCACCTTGGTGCTCACCCTGACCCTGCGCATCGGCGGACCTTACGCCGTAGTCAGGTTGAAAGCTGCGGCCTGCTACCGCGCGTTGACCACCTACTGTGCCGCCGATGAGGAGACGGGACCGATCTCGTCCGAGACTCGCGTGCGCGCTGCCATCGCGGATGCGCGCCGCACGGCAGCTGAGATCCGGGGCCGGGCACCGGGCTCGAGCCGGGTCGGCCAGCAGTCTTTGGTGCTCGTCGAGATCGCCGACCGCTTGTTCTCCCTTGCGGGGGCGCTGCGGGAGGATGGCTGCCTGCCACCTTCCCGGTTCCGGCAGGCGACCACAGCCCTGGCTGCCGCTCTGGAAGGCAGATACGCGAAGGAGTCGCTGCGGGCCCTTGCGTCGGAGATCGCTCACACGAGAGCGCGATCGCTGCCCGTTCAGGCTGCGATCTCCGCCGAGATCGAGCGCCGCATGGGTCGCGCGTTGTATCACGCCCTCCTCATCGCTGCGGGCGACGAGGCGCCACCCTCCAGTCTCGCTCAGCCCGCGCCGCTCGCCCGCCTGTCGCAGCTGTTCGCGCCGCTGGTCGGCTGTCTCGGTCGTGACTCGGTCGTGGGGCGGCACGCCCTGCGCTTCGCCGTCGTATGCGCCGCGGCAGTGGTGGTGTTTTGGGCCTTCCCGAAACCGTTCGGCTACTGGGTGCCCCTTACCGCCACGGTGGTGCTGAAGCCCTATGCCGGCACGACCCTGGCTCGCGCCGTGCAGCGCATCGCCGGCACGACGGCGGGCATCCTCGTCGGCATGACGCTCATGCCGCTGCTGCCGTCACCCGCGCTGCAGCTCGCCCTGGTGAGTGTCGCCTTCTTCTGCATGATGGCGGTGCTCCCCTTCAACTACAGCCTCGCCATCTTCTTCCTCTCCGTCGGCCTCATCCCGTTTGAGCATATTCTGACGCCAGGTTTGAAACAGGATCTGGGCCTGTTGCGTCTGGCCGCGACGGCGATCGGAGCGCTCCTCGCCCTGGTGGGAGGCCACCTCCTGTGGCCGACGTTCGAGAGCCGCACGCTCCCCACGCTGGTGCGGGCCTCGCTGGTCTCCGTGGGAGCCTACGCCGACCAGGTACTGGGCGCGCTGGAAGGCAACCGGGAGTTGGCGGCCGTTGCCGAGGCGCGCCGCCGGGCGGGGAGCGACACCACGGATCTGCAATCAGTCCTGCAGCGCACCCTGGCCGAGGTCGGCAGCAAGCCGGGTCTCATGGTGGCGAGCCTGCGTGCCTCCACAGCTCTGCAACGGCTCATGCGGACGCTCAACGCACTGATGAACGCAGCACCTGCGCTTGCGCAACCGTGGTCGGGTCTGAAGCACTTCCGCACCGCGTTCGTCGCCGCTCTGTCCGAGCTGGCTGCAGTGCAGCCGGGACTGCCTGTGTCCGTGCTGCGCGCGCCGATACCAGCAAGCATGGACCCCGACAACGCCGTCTATTTGGATTGCATGCTGGAACGTTTGATTTTTGAGTTCGAGATGTTGCGCGATGCACTGTGTGAGAAACCGCATACGCTCCCTTGAACCTGACGCATTGACCCTG
Source organism: Methylobacterium crusticola (assembly GCF_003574465.1). Taxonomy (GTDB): domain Bacteria; phylum Pseudomonadota; class Alphaproteobacteria; order Rhizobiales; family Beijerinckiaceae; genus Methylobacterium; species Methylobacterium crusticola. The sequence goes on along the minus strand of NZ_QOWC01000007.1, from coordinate 445 downwards.
ACCACCGCGCCACGGGCTCGCTCGTCAAAGAACGACAACCGCAGGAGAAAGAGCGCTCCTGATTGTGCCTTTCGAAGGAGCCCGTGCACTCGGATGCTCCGCCGAGTGCCTGCGGTACGAACGGTGCAGATTCACTGTGTCGAGGGTGCCGAACCTAGAGCCGAGCGTTTTCCTGCTGTTTAGCCCTTGATGAGTTCGATGTGGGCTTGGCAGTATCGGGCCCTGATCGGCCGAAATCTCGTGACGGGCAGGCGTGGCATGAGGACGACGACGGACCGGGTCCGGGGCCGCGCGCGAAGGCTCGTCGGCGGCGCCCGGCGCGTCGGCCGGACGCTGGCCAGCGCGGCCGCCATTTTGGCGGCAGGCGCCATCCTGGCGGCGGGCGCCGTGACAGCTCACGCCCAGGCGGAGGGCGCGACGCGCCGCGGGGCGGGGGCCGGCTCGG